>JAKAHX010000122.1 GCA_021814735.1 Chloroflexota bacterium
CCTCCTCCAGGCTGGATTGCCCCGAGTGCCACCGCCCGCTGGTGAACACGCGGTTCGACGCCACGTTCCGCCTCCCTGACCGCAGCGAGCGCCTCTGCTTCGGGATCCCGGCGGGTCTCTGCCGGGGGTGCCACCAGCTCTACATGGATCCCGAACTGATCGACCTGCTCGACCTCGACGCGGGGCGGTGCGTCTTCGCGATCGAGTCGGACACGGTTCTCCAGGCCGGCGCACGCTCCAGCGCGGAGTAACCGCGGTCAGCGGGCCGCGACGCACTCCGCCAGCCAGAGGCCGAGGGCGAGGGGGCCCGTCATCGCCCCGGCGCCGCGGCGGCCGTCCTCGGACAGCCCCTTCGAGGCGAGATCCACGGCGAGGAGGCCGCGCACCGCCGCCTCGAGGTCGGTGGGTTCCCACGTCATGGCCTGCCGGGCCAGGATCTCCGCGCGGTACGGGTTGAGGTGCAGCGTCCGCACCAGGTCCGCTGGTGACGCTCCGTCCGCGATCCGCTCGCGGATCTCGAGGAGCTGCCGCAGCCGCCGGTGCAGCTGGGTCACCAGCACGGGCAGCGGAGACCCGCTCGCCAGGAGGGCCTCGGCGAGCGTGGTCGCCTGACGGACCTTCCGCCCGCCGACCGCATCCAGGAAGGCCCAGGTCGACGTCGGGACGCTGGGAGACACCAGGGCGTCGACGTCGGCGCGGCGCACGGGACCTCCTGGCCGGTAGAGCGCCAGCAGGTGCAGGCTCGCCTCCGCCTGCTCCGTCTGACGGCTCCGGTCCACGTCCCCTTCCCGGACGCTGCCGCCGATCCGTTCGGCGAGGAGGGCGACGGCCGCGGGCTCGATCCGCATGCCCAGCTCTGCCGCGCGCGCGGCGATCCAGGGACCCAGCTGCCCTGCCCGGGGTGCCTCGAGCCGCTGAACCACGCCGCCGGCCTGCGTGACTGCCTCGCGCAGCCTGCCGGACGCGGCGGCCGGTTCCCGCGCCCCCCCGGCCACCTGCTCGGTGAAGACCAGCGCGTTGCCAGGGGCCACGCCGGCCACCAGCGCCAGCAGCCGATCCTGCTCCGCTTTCGTCCGAAGCACCGCCGCGGGGTCTGCGACCACGGCGCAGACACCTCCCCCGAAGAGTGGCGCGGTGCCGAGCCGCATCGCCAGCTCGTCCAGGGCACCTGGGTCGGATGGATCCGGGCGCCACGTCTCGAGCGGCGCTCCCTCGGGCGCCAGGCCGCGCGCGAAACGCTCCACGGCCCGGCGCAACTCGAGGACGTCGTCGCCCCAGAAGAAGGCGAGGGGAGCGGTCACCGCGCGCCCCGGTCGGCGCTGCGAACGACGATCAGCCCCCGGCCGCCGTGGCGGCCGGGCTGGAGGCCTCCCGGCGCCGTCGTGCGGCGTCGAGCGTGGGCCCCACCCAGCGCAGGCGTCGCACGGCCAGCGGGCTCACCCCCGCGGTCTCGCAAACCTCGCGCTCGAGGCGCTCCGCCCGGGCCCGCGCACGGGCGAGGCTCTCCCGGTGCTCCGGGTAGCGCGCGGCCCACCCCGCGAAGCGGGCGCTCATCGCCTCGAGCCGCTGCCCCGCGCGCTTGTCCGCGTACGCCACGATGCGCTCCTCGCGCGTCGCCACGCCGTTCCAGCGCCCGTAGCGGTCGGCGTCGAGGAGGCGCGTGATGGGATGAGCAGCCACGGCGCGCGCGAGCTCCGGGTAGCCGCGCTGGCTGAGCCAGCGCGCCCCGGCGGCACCATGCCCGAGTTCGTGCACCGGGTCGTCCGGCGGGAGCAGCTTGTCGATGTCATGGAGCAGGGCCGCCGCCTCGACGAGCTCGCGATCGACCGCCACGCCACGAGCGGCGGAGCGCTCCGCCAGGAACGCGGCGATCTCTGCGACGGCGGCGGAATGGGCGAGCAGCCAGTCGGGTGGATCGAGTTCGAGCAGGATGTCGGCGGCTTCTGCGCGCGAGGGCACCACGCCTCGATTCTATGCAACCGTACGCGTGGCCGTCGGGCGTTCCGGTGCGGTCGCCGGCCCACGTGCCGGACCGGGACTCCACGAGCAGGTCCGTCCCGTCGGTGCTGACCGTGACGGTGCCGTCCTGGTCGGTGCGCAGGATCCGCGCCCCGGCGGACCGGAGGCGCTGCAGGGTGGCGGGCGCAGGGTGCCCGTAGTCGTTGGGGGTGCCCACGCTCACCAGGGCGACGGCAGGGCGGATGGCCGCCAGGAGCGCGGCGGTGGTCGCCGTGCGGCTGCCGTGGTGCGCCACCTTCAGCACGTCCACCCGCGGCTGCCCGGCATCGAGGGTGCCGTTCGCCAGGAGCGCGGCGTCCACCGCTTCCTCGGCGTCGCCCATCAGCAGGAAGCGACGCGTGCCGTAACGGACGTCCAGCACAATCGACACGTCGTTGACGGCGCTGCCGGTCTCGCCCGGCGTCTCGGGAACGGCGCCCGCGCGGGGCCACAGGACCGTGATCGTCGCACCGTCGAGCTCGAGCCGGTCGCCGGCTGCCAGCCGCACGGTGGAGCGCCCTCCCGCCGCCAGCTCGTCGGTGAGGGCCGTCCAGCCGGGCCCAGTGCCGCGCATGCCGGGCTCGGCCACCGCCGCCACCCGGTACCGGCGCAGCAGGAGTGCCGCACCGCCGACGTGGTCCTCGTGGGGATGCGTCAGCACCAGCAGGTCGATGCGTCGATCCCAGGGCGGCGCGACCGCGTCCAGCCGTGGCAGCAGGCGCTCGGGGTCGGGCCCCGTGTCCACCAGGATCCGCCCGCCGGCGGGACCCCGCAGCAGGATCGCGTCACCTTGGCCCACGTCGAGCACCGTCATGCACAGGCGGCCGTCCGGGCGGGCCGCGCCCACGAGCACCAGCGCGACCAGTGCGCTCGCGGCGAGGAGTGAGAGCGGCCGCACGAAGCGTGCCCATGGGTCAGCCGTGCGTCGCGAGGCCGCGGCGGCGACGGGCGGAGGCTGCACCCGTCCCGGGCCGATCCGCCGCAGCATCATCTGCCGCGGGCCCGGCAGCGCGACCAGCGCCAGGACCCCGGCGGCGGTCGCGGCCGCGAGCTCCGCGACCGGGGGCTGCAGCGTGACGCTCGCCCCGGGGACTGCCGCGGCCAGGTTGCCGACGGCGATGAGCGCCCCCAGGACCACGGCCCCTGCCGACCCGGCCAGCGCGCCCGCGATGGCGGGCACGCCCAGCGAGACGAGCCATCCGGTGGCCAGCGCGGCCGCCGAGGCCGCCATCACGGGAACTACCAGCGGGGCCGCCACCAGGTTGGCGACCGGGGAGACCAGCGAGACACGGCCGAAATCGAGGAGCACCAGCGGGAGCGTGGCCGCCTGGGCAGCCAGCGAGACCCCGAGCGAGTCGAGCAGCCAGCCGGGTGCCGCCAGCCGCGACTGCGGCCGCGCAAGGTGCCGTCGCAGCCACTCGGTGAGCGGTGACGCCCAGGCGAGGAGTCCGGCCGTCGCGGCCGCGGAGAGCTGGAAGCCGGCGTCCCCGATGACCGACGGATCGACCGCCAGCATGACCACCACGGCGATCCCGAGGGCGGCCGCCGCACCGCTGGGACGCCCGATTTCCCGGCTGCCGATGACGGCCCCGGCCATGGTCGCGGCGCGGATCACGCTGGCACCTGCCCCCGCCGCGAGCGCGTACGCGGCGACCGCCGCGAGCGTGGCCAGGGAGCGCCGCCGGCGCCCCACGCGCCGCAGGAACGCCGAGACGACGCCCGCCACCACCGCGATGTTCCAGCCGCTGATCGCCACGATGTGCGTCAGCCCCGCCGAGGTGAAGGCGTCGGCGACTTCGCGGTCCACCTGGTCGCGAAGGCCGACCAGGATCCCCGCCGCCAGCCCGGCCTGCGGCGCCGGCAGCGTCTGGGCCAGCAGCTCCCCGGCGTCTCGGCGGCGGCGCTCCAGCCACGCGGCCGGCCCACCCTGGGCCGGGACGCGCTCGAGGCCGCGGGCCGTCAGGGTCCCCGCGATCCCGGCCCTCCGCAGGTAGTCGCCGAAGCCCGGGCCGTCGGGCGGCGGCCGCACGCCGCCGTCGACACGCACGCGGTCGCCCGGTACGACCTCCGGGTACCGCGGCAGGCGGGCGTACAACCGACGGCCTTGCTCGGCGGGGTCCTCCAGGCGGACCACCGCGCGCTGCACGCCGTTCGACGGTGTCGAGACCGAGACGACCTCTGCCTCCGCGCCGTGGAGGGAGGAGGGCAGCGGCCCCGCGGGGAGCGCAGATGGTGCGGCCAGCCCCGCCGCGAGGCGGAGGGTGACGAGCCCGGCTCCGGCGGCTGCGGCGAGGGCCCCGCGCGAGCGCCGCCAGGCCCCGTACGTCGCCAGTGCCAGCGCGGCGGCCGCGGCCATGATCACGGGGAGGAGCCCGTGCGTCGGTGCGCCCGGCTCGCCGACCGCGAGCAGGTCGGTTCCCTGGCAGCCGACCGCTGCCGCCACGAGCGCGCCCGTGGCGACCCAGCCGGCCCGCGGCATCACGGACCGACCGTCGCCAGGCCCCGGATCTTGGCGAGGACAGACGCCGAGATCACCTTGCGCGCGACGAGTTCGTCGAGGGTGCGGAAGGGGCGTTCCTCGCGTGCGGCGATGATCTTGCCCACGGTGACCGGGCCCACGCCGGGCAACGCGTCGAGCTCCGTGGCCGACGCGTGATTGAGGTCGATCTGCGCACCGCCGCCGGCACGTCCCGCGGCATCTCCCGCGGTCCCCGGTGACGTCGTGCCGCCCGCCGCGCCACGCTCCGGGACGCGCACCTTCTGGCCGTCGTGCAGGACTTCGGCCAGGTTCAGGGTGGCCGAAGCGGCGGCCGCATCGACCTGCGCGCCATACCCGCCCGCGGCGCGGATCGCGTCCGCCACGCGGCTCCCTGGCGGCAGCACGTAGAGGCCGGGCCGCGCCACGGCACCGCCGACGTCGATCATCCACGCCCCCGCCGTCGAGAGGCCGCTCACGGTAGACGGGACGCCCGAGGCGGGTGCCGCCGAGCCGACGACGACGGCGGTCACGCCCGAGGTGGCCACGCCGCTACCGGAAGGGGTCAGCAGGAGCAACCCGGCCGCGGCGACCGACAGCGTCGTCGCGGCCACGCCGAGCAGGAGCAACCGCCGGCGCAGCGCGGAATCGGGTGCCTCCTCGCCGAGCTCGTCCGGGGTAGCGTCCACGGACCGCCACGGCTCGGGGAGAGCGTCCATCGCAGCCTCCTGGTCAGGGCGGGCTGGCGGCGGGCGCAGCTACAGCGCGTCCGCCGAGGCCCGGGGCACTTCGGATCTCGGCGGACGTCGCGGAGACTATACCGTCGGGTACTTACCCGGGGCTTATCTCGTCCTCACCTGCGTCACACGCGTTCGAGAAGCGGCTTGACCTCCCGGACCAGGCGGGTCATGGACTCCTCGTCGTAGACGGCGGGAAAGGCACCGATGAGATGGCGGTACCCGAGCTGCACGTATGGGGCCAGGTGTTCGGCGACGTCCTCGACCGTGCCCACCGGCTGATTGGTCCACGCGCGCGCCACGCGGTTGCGCCCGAATGCCTCGCGGAAGAGTCGCTCTGCCTCGGCGCGGTCGTCCCGGATGATGACCGTGCCGATGCCCGTGCTGCGCTCGATCTCGGCCGGGTCGCGGCCAACCGCCTCGCAGTGCTGGAGCAGGATCTGTTCCTTGCGGCGGACGTCCTCGACGGTGCCGCCCACGTTGTTCATGTCGGCGTACCGGGCGACCAGCTTCAGGGTGACCTGCTCGCCGCCGCCCCCGATGCAGATCGGCAGGTGCGGCTGGATGGGCAACGGGTCGTTCCGCACGTGCGAGGCTCGGTACCGCGACCCCTCCGGTGCGGAGGGCTCGGTCCCGTCGAGCATGCCCCGCATGATCGGCAGCGCCTGGCGCAGCCAG
>JAKAHX010000123.1 GCA_021814735.1 Chloroflexota bacterium
CCGTGGCGGGCGGGATCACCGGTGCGATCCTGCTGCTGGCGTTTCCCGCGAGCACGTTCGAGCGCGTGGTGCCGTACCTCATCCTGGTGGCGTGCGCGCTCGTGGCGCTGCAGCCGCGGCTGTCGCGTGCGCTGGCGCGCCGGCGCCCCGACGGCGCGGAGCACTCCCTCGGGCTCGCGTTCTTCATCTACCTCACCGGGATCTACGGTGGCTACTTCGGGGCCGCGCAGGGAGTCATCCTGATCTCGCTGCTGGCGATCTTCGTGCCGGACGACCTGCAGCGGCTCAACGGCCTGAAGAACCTCCTGACGCTCTTCGTCAACGGGATCGCTGCCGTCCTCTTCGTGGTCCTGGCGCCCGTCTCCTGGTCCGTGGTGGTGCTGGTGGCGGCCGGTTCGATCGCCGGCGGACAGATCGGGGCCGCGGTGGGACGGCGGCTCCCGCCGCTCCTCCTGCGCGTCGCGATCATCGTGGTGGGAACGGTCGTCGCGGTCCGCATGCTGGCCGGCTGAGGGTCCGCATGCTCTCCGGCTGACCGCGCGGACGCGCGCCTCCGACCCGCCCGGTGGCTGGGAAACGGCACGGCGCGGCGGCGAGCCTGTTATAGTCCCGCCCGATGCGCCGGATCACCCCCCTCCTCATCGTCGTCGTCGGCCTGCTCGCGCTCGCGATCGATTTCTCGTTCGCGATCGCACCGGGCCTCACCAATCCGATCACGGGCAACCCGATCCAGACGCGCCTCGGGCTCGACCTGCAGGGCGGCGTCGAAGTCGACTACCTGGTGCTGCCCGCGAACGGCAAGACCCCGGACAGCTCCGCGCTGAACACGATCGTCGGGATCATCGACCGGCGCGTCAACGCGACGGGCACCACCGAGCCGGTGATCGAGACCAAGGGCAGCAATCAGATCTCGGTCCAGCTGCCCGGCGTGAGCGACGTGCAGCAGGTGGTCAAGCTGGTGGGCTCCACCGGGCAGCTGACGTTCGTGCCCCTCCCGCCGTCCATCTATGGGACCTCCACCTCCGCGGGCACCAAGCCGGTGCCGGCCGAGGGCGATCCCATCGATCCCTCCCTCAAGCCCCTCTTCGGCGGCGACCAGGTCGCATCGGCCAACGCCTCGTTCGACCAGACCACCAACCAGCGCGCGGTGGCGTTCACGCTGAAGGACCCGGCCAAGACGATCTTCGCGCAGTGGTCCGCGAGCCACATCGGCGACTTCTTCGCGATCGTCCTCGACGGCCAGGTGGTCTCCGCGCCCTACATCAAGAGCGCCATCACCGATGGCAGCGGCCAGATCACCGGCAGCTTCACCGCCGCCCAGATGAACGACCTGGTGACCGTGCTCCAGTACGGCGCGCTGCCGTTCCCGCTCCAGGAGATCAGCAGCCAGAACGTGCCCGCCACGCTGGGTGCCGACTTCCTGCACCGCACCCTGCTGGCCGGTGCCCTGGGGATCCTGCTGGTGTTCCTCTTCATGATCCTGTACTACCGGCTGCAGGGCAGCGTGGCCGTTCTTGCGCTGCTCTACTACACGGTGGTGGTGCTGGCGATCTTCCGGCTCATCCCCGTCACGCTCACGCTGGCCGGGATCGCGGGCTTCGTGCTGTCGGTGGGCATGGCGGTGGACGCCAACATCCTGATCTTCGAGCGGACCAGGGAGGAGCTGCGGGCGGGCAAGACGCTCGGCCCCGCCATCGAGGCCGGCTTCAACCGCGCCTGGAACTCCATCTTCGACTCGAACGTGTCCAGCCTCATCACCGCGTTCATCCTGTTCTGGTTCGGCTCGTCGGTGATCCGGGGCTTCGCCCTCGTCCTGATCATCGGCGTGCTGACCTCGATGTTCACGGCCATCACCGTGAGCCGCACGGTCCTTCGCACGATCGTCCGCTGGCAGTGGACGCGGAAGGCCAGCCTGTTCGGGGTGAACGAAGAGGAGTTCGTCACCGCGGCGCCGCGCGGCGCCAGGCGGAACGAGATCCGATCCCGTGCCTGACGCCATCAACGTCCGCCGCACGCGCGTGCCGGCGGTCCCCTCATGTGCAGCGGCGTGATCGATGTTTGACCTGGTCAACAAGCGGAACTGGTTCTTCCTCCTGAGCGCCCTGATCGTCGTTCCGGGCCTCTTCTTCATCCTGCTGACGCCCCTCACGAAGGGGGCGGCCGGGCTGCAGTTCTCGATCGACTACACGGGCGGCACCGAGTGGCAGATCCGGTTCGCCGGCCCCCAGCCGTCGGTATCGGCCATCCAGTCGGTGCTTGTGGCCCAGGACCTGCCCGGCTCCCAGGTGCAGGAGTCCAGCGACGGCTTCATCACGATCCGCACCAAGCCGATCGGGCTGCTCCCGCCCGCCCCGGTGGCGACGCCGGTGCCGGTCGCGTCGCTCGGGGCGTCGGCGGCGCCCTCGGCCTCGGCCTCGGCCGGGCCGTCGGCCTCCGCCTCCCCGTCGGTGGCCCCGTCGGCGACTCCTTCCGCCACGCCGGCTCCATCGCCGAGCGCCACGGCCTCTCCCGCGGCCAGCGCGGCGAGCGGCTCGGCGGCGCCGTCCGCATCGCCAACCGCCTCCGGTGCCGCCGGTGCCGGAGGCGCCGGCCCGTCGCCGAGCGCCAGCCCGGCGTCGATCCCCGTGCCCACCGAGGGCAAGCTGGGTGAACTCGCGACGGCGCTCCAGAAGAAGTTCGGCCCCATTGCCGACATCCAGGAGCAGACCACCATCGGACCCATCATCAGCTCCCAGCTGACCCAGCAGGCGATCCTGCTGGTGATCCTGGGCTCGCTGGGGATCCTGATCTGGGTCTCGGTGCGGTTCAGCGACGTCAAGTTCGGGGTTTCCGCGATCATCGCCCTGCTGCACGACGTGATCGTGGTGGTGGGGACGTTCGCGATCCTCGGCACCCTCTTCGGCGTGCAGATCGACTCGCTCTTCGTGACCGCGATGCTGACCGTGATCGGCTTCAGCGTCCACGACACGATCGTGGTGTTCGACCGGATCCGGGAGAACCGGGCGCGCCACGCCGGGGAGCCGTTCGACGCCATCGTGAACCACAGCATCCTGCAGACGCTGGGACGGTCGATCAACACGTCGATGACGGTGCTGATGACCCTGCTCGCGCTGCTGCTGCTCGGCGCGTCGAGCATCCGGGAGTTCGTCCTGGCGCTGCTCATCGGGATCCTCTCCGGGACGTACTCCTCGATCTTCAACGCCAGCATGATCCTGGTCGTGTGGCACAACTGGGAGGATCGCCGCCGACAGGAGGCCCTGGCGCAGGCCCGCGCCGCCCGATAAGGGCAGGTGAACCCGGTCGTGGCACACTCGGGGGCGATGCTGTCCCCGACACGACGCTGGGCTCCCGTCCCGGCCCCGTCCGTCTCCCCGGAACTGGCCGCTGCCGCGGAGCGCCACGGCGTGCCGCCGCGGGTCCTGCACCTGCTCGCGGCCAGGGGGTGCAGCCGGCCGGAGGACTTGGAGGCGTTCGTGGCCGATCCGCACGCCGTCCTGCACGATCCCGCGCTCCTGCCGGACGCCGCGGCCCTGGCCGAGCGGCTCGCGCGGGCGAGGGAACACGGCGAGCGGGTCCTGGTCTACGGGGATTTCGACGCGGACGGGCTGACCGCGCTCTCGGTGATGGTCCTTGCCCTGCGGCACTACGGGCTCGCGGTGGAGCCGTACGTGCCGAGCCGGTTCACGGACGGTCACGGGCTCTCGGCCGCCGCCGTGGAGCGCGCCGCGGCCGATGGCTGCCCGGTCATCGTCACCGTGGACTGCGGGTCCAGCAGCGCGGACGAGATCGCGCTCGCGGCCCGGCAGGGGATCGACGTGCTGGTGACGGACCACCACCACGTGCCGGAGCGCTGGCCCGGCGCGGCCGCCGTGGTCAACCCGCAGCGGGAGGACAACCGGTACCCGGACACCCGGCTGACCGGCGCGGGTGTGGCCTTCAAGGTGGCCCAGCTGCTGCTTGGTGGCCGGGACGGCGGCGATGCGGGCTGGACCGGGCTCGCGGACCTTGCCGCCATCGGCACCATCGCGGACGTGGCCCCCCTGCTGGGGGAGAACCGCGCCATCGTCCGCCTGGGACTGGACCTGCTGCGCGATCGGCCGCGGCCTGGCCTCGCGGCTCTCCTGGAAGTCGCCGGCGTCGCGCCGGACCGGGTGGACGCGGAGGTCGTCGCCTACACCATCGCGCCGCGTCTCAACGCGGCAGGACGCATCGGCGAGGTGACCCTGGCGTCCCGGCTGCTCATGGCCGCGGATCGCGAGGAGGCCGCTGTCCTGGCGGGGCAGCTGGAGGAGGCGAACCGCACGCGCCGGGACCAGACGGCGTCCGCCCTGGCCGAGGCGCGGGCGGTCGTCGGCGATCCTGGAGACGCACCTGCCCTGGTCCTCGCGGGCCCCTGGCCGGCCGGCCTGGTGGGACTGGTGGCGGGGCGGCTGGCCGAGGAGCATCACCGTCCCGCGGTGGTCTTCTCGACCCAGGTGGAGCCGTGGCGGGGCTCGGGTCGGTCCCCCGCGGGCGCCCTCGACCTCGCCCGCGCGTTCGCCGCCTGCGGGCAGCACTTCGTGCGCTACGGTGGCCACCCGGAGGCGGCGGGCGGGGATCTGATCCCCGGCCGCCTGGATCCGTTCCGCGAGGCGTTCCTCGCCCTGGCCGCGGCAAGTCCCGTGGAGCGCAGGGACCCGGACCTGCGGGTGGACCTCAGCGTCCCCATCGCCGAGGTCGGCTACGATCTGCACCGTGACCTTGCTCGACTGGAACCGTTCGGACCAGGGAACCCGCCGCCCCAGGTGGCGGTCCTCGGGGCGACCGTGACCCGCGTCCGCCCGGTGTCCAACGGGCACGTCCAGCTCACCGTCTCCAAGGGCCGCGAGGTGCTCGATGTGATCGCGTTCGGGCGGGCGGACCTGGGCGCACGGGTGGCGCCGGGAGATCGGCTGGACCTGGTCGCGCGGATCGGGAGCCGGCACTTCGGCGGCTACGAGTCGCTCCAGCTCGAACTGCTCGACGCGGCCTCGGCGGGCCGGGGTCTGCCGTCCGTGCCCGGGGTCCCCGAGCGGTGAGCGAGCGGCGGCCACCCCGGGGAGATGACGGACCGCGCGTCGCCTGGCGCGGCGCCGTGCCGGGAACGGCTCCCATCCTCTCGCTGATCGGGCTCATCGTGGTGGCCCTCGCGAGCTACGCACTGCTCGGCGGGTCCGTGCCCAGCCCCGTCTCGATCAGCCGGACACTGCCGGGCGACGTCGCGGGCCGCACGCCCAACCCGATCGTCGTGTACACGCCGGTGGCCGTGCAGCCGCCGCACGTGCTCGGGACGATCCTCTTCGTGAAGGCTGGCAACATCTGGTCGGTGACCGGGGACGACCAGCTCACGCAGCTCACGTCCAGCGGCACGGACCAGAGCCCCACCTGGTCGCCGGACGGACGCACCATCTACTTCATCCACATCGTCTCCCAGAAGACGCAGGTGCCGTGCGAGTACATTGCCGCGGGTGGCTGCGTCCCCGGCTCGCGCGTGAACTACACGCTCGAGTACCCGGTGCTCTCGCGCATGGCGGCGCGGGCCGGCGCCCCCGCCACCGCCATCCAGAGCGGTCTCTACTCGCTCCCCGCCGGAGGCCAGTACTTCTACGGGATCTGGCAGCCGGACCTCAGCCCGGACGGAAAGACGTTCGCGATCGTGAGCGATTCGTCCAATCCGTTCACCGACAGCGTGGCCCTCTCGCTCCTGCCGGTCGGTGGCGGGCAGGTGGTCAGGCTCCCGCTTGGCCAGGCGTACTACTACGGCTTCGGCATGGGCCACAACGATCCGCAATGGAGCCCGGACGGCAGCATGATCGCCTACACGTACAACGACAAGCAGGGCGCGTACGGCGC
>JAKAHX010000124.1 GCA_021814735.1 Chloroflexota bacterium
CCGATCTCATCTTCGATCGGCTGCGGCTGATCGCCGAGCGGCGTGCCACCATGGGCGACTCCGGCACGTCGGGCTGGGCGACCGGGTCGCCGACTCCGTTCCGTCGCTGACTGCGGCGAGGCACCGACGCAGCGTGACGTGAGATGGTCCGTCAGGGGACCGGCGGCGCCGCTGGGCCACCAGCCGACGCAGGCGGGGCGTTCGGCCGGCTGGTGGCGCAGGCGCGCGCGGCGCTACGCTCCGATCGCGCCGCGCCTGCACCGGCGGCGGAGGTGGACGAGCCACTGAACGTCGACGTCACCTTCGTCGCGTACACCGAGGATTGCCGCGTAACGGGACGCGTGGCCCTGGAAGGAGACCGGCTGAGCGACATGCTGAACGCCCGGGCCGACCTCGTGCTCCGGGACGTGCTGGTCGAGAGCCTGGTGGATGGCCGCTCGGCGCGCGCCGACGCGGTGCCGGTTGCGCGAGACGAACTGGTGGCGGTCCACGCCGACCAGCCTCGCGGTAATCCGGCGCGGCGCACGCGCACGATCCCGTACCCGGTCGCGGTCCGGAGCGGCACGTACCTGATCCGGGGCTACCTGCACGCGCGGCCGGGGACCGAGCCCCTCGCCAGCGCCTATCGCCGGGGACCGATGATCCCGCTCAGCAACGCATCGATCGAGTACATGGCCCACGGCGTGGCCCGCCGCGTCGGCGCCGACGCGATCATCGTCAACCGGGACACGGCCGACTGGATCCAGCTCGTCGCTGAACACGATCTGCGAACTGCCCCGGCACCCTCCGGCGAGGCCGCACTGCGAGGCACGGCGACCACCGCCCGTCATTGACCGGGCGGCCCGTCGGTGCCCGGGCCGCACTCCGCTGCGCCGCGTGGTCTGGGCCCGATGGCCGTTGTCGGTCGGTGCGGTCGAGTGCTACACCATCCACGGAGGCATCGCGTGGCGAAGGACGGGGCAAGGCCAACCGGGCGACCGGCACCTCGGTTGACTCCCGGGGGAGCGCGCCTGCAGCCGCAGCACCTCGTCCCGCGCCACGGCATCTGGACGAGGAGGCTGACATGGCCACTTCCCAGGCAGCGGCGGTGTGGATCGATGCAAACTCGGCCACGATCGTGCGCTGGGGCCCCGATGCGGCTGGAACCGTGCACTTCGAGTCGGATGTCCCACCCCACCGGCGCTCCACGGGCCAGGTGACGGCACGCCGCGGCGAGCGCCACGGCGGAACCGGTCCGCGTTCCGCGGGGGAGCAGCACCGCCTCGAGCATCTCCGCACCTTCCTGGCCCAGGTCCGGCGCGCGGTGCCCGCCGATGATCTGCTCCTCCTGGGCGACGGCGTCGTCGTGGAGCGGCTGGCTGCCGCGCTGCGCGAGGACGACGCGACGCATGGCCGCCGGCGGCGCATCGAGGTGCGGCGCCACGGACCGCTCACCGAGGCCCAGCTGGTGGCGGCGGTTCGGGCGTTTGCCGGGGCCCCTGCGCGGCGCGTGCGGGTCGCCACGGGCTAGCCATGCGCGCGGCCGACTCGCCCGCGCGCGTATGGCTGAGGCCGACGCTGGCGGCCGACGGCCCGGCGCTCACGCGGATCGTGCAGGCCGAGCGGGATCGCCGTCTCCTCGCGCCGGGGCTGGTTCCCGGCTCTCCTGCCGATCTCGAGGGCCGCGGCCGCTTCGGCCCGCGTACCCCGGAGCGCCGCTGCCTGACGGTGATCGAGCGCGCCACGGGACGCATCCTCGGCCTTGCCGTGCTCCGCCCCCCTGGGCCGGGCAACGAGGCGCCGTGGATCTCCGCCCTGGTGATCGATCCCGAACGCCGCGGACAGGGCCTGGGAACCGAGGTCGCCCGCCGCCTCGAGCGGATCGCGAGTCGTGCCGGATGGAAGACCGTCCGCCTGAACGTGCTGGCCGACAGCCCCGGGGCGCTCCGGTTCTGGAGGCGGCTGGGATACCGCGACGTGCCGGGGTCCTGGCGCGCCTACAACGGCAGCGCCGCCGGCACGATCACGCTCGAGCGATCGATCGAGGCCGTCCCGAATCGGCGCCGGGACCCGCACGGGGAGGGGGATCGCCCGCCCGAACGGGTCGGGCTCCGGGGCCGCCCGGCCCACGAACCAGGTGACCATGTCCGCTGTCCACGACCCGCGTCGAGCCGGAGCATGCGATGATGCCCGTGTCGGCGGAGGCTGGCGGCCCGTTCTCTGACCGCCGAACCGGCGCGGAAGGGAGGTCACCATGACCCGGGTGGTCGTCGTCAACCATGATCCTGAACTGGCCGCCGAGCAGGCGGCCCTCCTGCGCGCGGCCGGCTACGAGGTCGAGCAGTGTGGCGGCCCGCTGGCTGAGCCGTGCCCCGTACTCTCCGATCTCCCCTGTCCACTGGTGGACCGCGCCGACGTGCTCCTGTACGACGCGTGGGCTGCCGGCGACAGCGACGGTGGCCGCCAGCTGGTGAACCACTTGCGCGACGTGTATGCCGACCTTCCCGTGGTCCTGACGTCCGTGGACGATCGCCTGCAGTGGGTCACCACCGAGGGTCCTGACCGGGTGACCCCGCTCACGGGCCGCCCGACCGGCGAGCAGTTGCGCGCGGCGATCGAGCATGCCATCGAGGACCAGGGGATGGCCGTCTGACTTCAGGCCGCGGGACCACCCCTGCGAGGATCGTCCACTGATACGACCTTCCCACGACGGAGCGGCGCCCGACGGGCTGCACACGCCGGGCGCCGCTCCTGCTCCGGCCCGGTGCCCACGGGCACTCGGTGTCGAGGCGGGGGCGCGGCCCGACGGATAGACTGGCCCGCAGTGTCACTCCCTGCTGCGCCTGACGCTGTGACTCCCGGGCCGGCTGCCCAGCTGCCCGCCGTGGTCGGCATGCGTCGGGCATGGGTGACGTCGGCCATGGACGCACCGCCGGGCCTCGACACCAATTCCGGTGCCATCATGGGACCCGGTGCCGGAACGTCCGCCGGGGACGGGGCCCCGCCGGACCCGGCGATACCGCCGGGCCCGGGGATGGGTGGTCCGCCCTGGGGCATGTCGGGCGGCGGCTGGCTGCCTCCCGGCGAACCTGCGCCCCGGCCCGTCTCCCGCCGCCGGCGGCTGCTCGCGATCGGCCTGGTCCTCCTCCTCGCGATCGCGCTGGCGGTGCCGCTCGGGGTGCTGCGACCGGGCGCGTCGCCGGCCTCGTCCGCGTCCCCGGCCGGAGGGCATGCCACGGGCGTCGTGCGGATCGCCGGGTGGAGCCCCGCGACGTACGACCCGGGGATGCAGGGCGACGCGGGAACCGCCGCCCTCCTGGCGCAGGTGTTCGAGGGCCTCACGGCCCTCGACGCCTCGATGCACGTCCAGCCGGCCCTGGCGCAGTCGTGGGCCGTCAGCCAGGGCGGACTCCAGGTCACCTTCCACCTGCGTCCGGGCATCACCTTCTCCGACGGCACGCCCATCACCGCGGACGACGTCGTCGCCAGCTGGCTGCACGTCCTCTCGCCCGGGCATCCCGGCCCGCTCGCCTCGCTGCTCGACGACGTGGTCGGCGCCATCGCATACCGCCAGGGACAGGGACCGCGCTCCGGGGTCGGGATCATGGCCCAGGGCGATGCCGTGATCGTGCGGCTGGTCCAGCCGGCCGAGTACTTCCCCGCGATCGCCGCCAACCCGGCGCTCGCGGTGGCACCCCCGTCCGAGCTGCCCGCCCTCGACGCGGCCGAGCCGCCGACGCCGTTCGTGGGCTCCGGCGCCTACACCATCGCCAGCGTGGCGGACAACGCGATCACCCTGCGCGCGAACCCCAGATACTGGGCCGGAACGCCCTCGATCGAGACCGCCGTCGTGGTGACCGACTTCGGCGGCAGCAGCCCGGTGGATGCCTTCTCGTCCGGCCAGGTGGACTACACGCCGATCGCCCAGGCCGACGCGCTCTGGATCCGCTACGACCCGCAGCTCGGACCGCAGTTGCGCGAGGAACCCTCGCTCTCGATCACCTACTACGGGTTCGACACGCGCCGCGCACCGTTCGACGACGTGCGCGTGCGACAGGCGTTCGCCTGGGCGGTGGACTGGCAGCGCATCGCGCTGCTGGCCGATGGACCGACTGCCGTCGCCACCTCCATGGTCCCGCCCGGGATTCCCGGGCGCCCGGCGGGGGACTTCATGCCGACGTTCGATCCGGCGGCAGCCCGCGCGCGGCTGGCGGCCGCGGGATACCCGGACGGGCGCGGCCTCCCGCCCATCGCCCTCGTCTCCGACGGCTCGCCGTACGACGCGGCCGTCGCCCGCCAGCTGGAGCAGAACCTCGGGGTCAACGTCTCGCTCGAGGTCATGGGGTCGGAGGCGTACATGGAGCGCCTGGCGAACGACACGCCGTCCATCTGGAGCATGTCGTGGATCGCGGACTACCCTGCCCCGGAGGACTTCCTGGGCGTCCTCCTGCAGAGCGACGCCACCTCGAACTACGGCGGGTGGCGCAACGCCGCGTTCGATGCGGCCCTGGCGACCGCGGGGCGCACCGCCGAGCCGGCTGCCCAGGAGCGCGCCTACGCCGCGGCGGAGACGATCCTGCAGCAGCAGGTCCCGGTGATCCCGCTGAGCTACGCCTCGCCGGGGTCGGAGGGAACCGCCTCCTGGGCGCTCAGCCGCACCGGGCTGCTGGGCGCCACCACGAGCGGGCTCGGGATCCCACGCTTCGCGGGGATGGCATGGTCGCGCTGATGGAACACCCCCGGATCCGGGTCCGCGTGGCGGCCATCGCGGCCCTGGCGGCCATCGTGAGCGCGTGCGGACTCCTCGTCGCGACCCCGGCCGTGGTCGCGGCGACGCCGGGCATCTCCTTCGACCCGCCCACCGCCACGGCCGTGCTCCTCCGGCCTCTCGTGTTCACGGACACCTTCCGGACGAGCACCGAGCCGTCCGGCGTGGAGCTCGTCGTGTCGTCGCCCTACGTCCCCGGGGTCACCATCGAGACCGCACAGGTGACGCGCGTCTCGAGCGGCACGTGGCGCGCCAGCGTCAGCCAGGCCGACACCGGCTCGGTGAACACCGTGTACAACTACGCGTTCCGGGTCACGCTTCCCGGCGGGATCGTCCAGACGGGCCCGTCGGGGTCGGTGACCGTGGTGGACCAGCGGTTCGCATGGCAGAAGATCTCCGGGCCTGACGTCACGCTGCACTGGTACGGGCACAGCCGCGGCACGGCCCAGGGCTGGCTGCAGGACGCGGAGTCAGCCGTGACCCGCGACGAGGCGGCCTTCGGCATCGCGTCCGTGCCCCACCTGGACTTCTTCATCTACAACGACTCGGCGTCCTTCTTCGACGCCATCGGCGCCGGCGCCAACGCCGACGCGGCAGGTGTCTACATCGCCGACACCCACACCGCCTTCGGCACGGTCCTCGCCTCCGACCTGGGATCGGACTTCCCGGCCCAGGAGATCGCGCACGAGACGACCCACCACGTCTTCGGGGTCGCTACGCAGAACCCGTACCACGCGCCGCCCCTGTGGCTCGACGAAGGGCTGGCGGTCTACTACTCCGAGGGTCCCGGGCCGCGCCGTGCGGACCTGCAGCAGGGGATCGCCGCCGGGCGAATCGTGCCGCTGGACGGCCTGAGCGAGGCGTTCCCGTCGGGCACCGATGCCTTCGTCCTCTCGTACGCCGAGGCCGTCTCCGCGGTGGACTACCTCATCCGGACCTACGGCCAGGCCTCGCTCAAGCGGCTGGTGGCGACGTACCGGCAGGGCGCCACCGACGACGAGGCCTTCCGCGCGGCAACCGGCGCCTCCGCCTCTGCCTTCGACGCGGCGTGGCTGACCTCGATCGGCGTCCGGTCGATCGCCACGTACGGCCCGCGC
>JAKAHX010000125.1 GCA_021814735.1 Chloroflexota bacterium
GCGTCGCGTTCCTGGCCGACGACGAGCCGCTCCGGGCGGCCCTGCTGCGCGCGTTCGACGCCTTCGCGGCGGGCGAGCCGGCACTCCGGTCCTGAGCGTGACAGGCAGCGGGCGAGCCGGCTCTCCGGTCCTGAGTCTGTCAGGCAGCGGCAGGATCCCGGGACAGCCGATCGAGCGCCTGGCGCAGCTCGGCAGCGTCCGCCGCGATCAGCGTGGGACGCCGCTCCGGCGGCTGCGCCTCGGCCTCCGCACGTCTGGTCACGCCGGTCAGCATCAGCACGGACCGGGCTCCTACGCGGTTCGCCGCGGCGATGTCGGTCAGCACCCCGTCGCCGATCACCACGGCCTCCTCGGGTCGGCGGCCCACCGATCGCGCCGCCGCTTCGAAGAGGATGGGTCCGGGCTTCCCCACCACCAGGTCGGGCGCTCGCCGGGCCGCGGTCTCCAGGGCGGCCACCATGGAGCCGGCGCCGGGCACCAGTCCGTCGGCGGTCGGATAGACCGGGTCCCGGTTGGTGGCCACGAAGCGCGCCCCGTCACGGACCGCCTGCATCGCCGCCGCCAGGCGCTGGTACGTGAGGTGCCGGTCGATTCCCACCACCACCGCGTCGGGATCGCGCTCCAGGCCGCGGGCGGTGGGCGGCACCGGGCGGATCCCGGCATCCCGCAATTCCCTGGCCAGGCCGCGGGCCCCGAGGACCATGGCCACCCGCACCGGGGGGTCGGCGGCGGCAAGCTCCAGGGCGGTCGCCCGGGCCGACGTGAAGACCCGGTCGAGCTCCACCGGCGCGCCCATCGACGCGAGCTGGTGCAGGTATTCGCTCCGGTGGCGGCTCGAGTTGTTCGTGCAGTACACGACGACGTCACCGGCGGCCACGCGATCGGCCAGCACGGCGGCCACACCGGGCACGGGCTCGGAACCCCGGTAGACAACGCCGTCCAGGTCGACCAGCAGCAGCATGGCCGCATGGTAGGGCCGGTGGCCCCATCACCGTGTGCCCCCGGCGAAGGCGCGGCCTGATGGACCCGCGCGATGCCTGGCGGGACGTCGAGGTCCTGCTGGTCGACGGCAACAATCTCCTGCACGCGGTCGCCGGCGATGCCGGGCCGGGCCCGCTCCGGGGCCTGCTCGCCCGGATCGCTGCGGCGGTGCCGCGGTCGATTGCCACCACGGTGGTGCTCGACGGCCCTCCCGATCCGGGCGCGCCATCGCGGATGCGCGTGCGACCTGGGCTGCTGGTCCGCCACGCGGGCCGGATCGGCGCCGACGCGCTGCTGGTGCACCTGGTGGAGGAGCACCCATACCTCGAGCGCGCCGGGGTCGTGGTGGTGACCAATGACGTGGCGCTGGGCGACCACGTCCGGAAGGCCGGTGGACGGATCCGCCCGGTCGCGTGTCTGCAGGCACGTCTCGAGGCATGGCCGTCGGCTTCGTCGGCGCCGGGTTCCAGCATCGCGGGGCCGCGACCGCGCCGGGCCGGGCCCGCCGGAGGTGCGTCCGGCACCACGAGCGACCACGCACGCCCGCCGGCGGGGAGCGGCACACCGCGCCGGACCGGGTCACCCGGTGGGTCGCCGGCCGCGGGCGAGCAGGATGACGAGCGGGAGCCCTGGCGGCCGGGACGGGGCGCGACTCGGAAACGCGGCAACCCTCGCCGCGCTCCCCGGGGCGAGCGCTGACGGCGTCGGCGCGGCAGCCGGCGTCTACCCGGCGGACGGCCGCGCCGGGCCGCCCTCCCGGCCACGCCGCCCGGCCTGTGGCTGCCCCGAGCCGCCTGCGGCCTGTTGCCCGGAGCCACCCCCGTCGTCGAACGCGTGGCGGGCGATCTCCCGGTCTGCGGGGAAGGTGAGCCGCGCGATCGCCTCGTCCCGCTCGAGGAATGCCGCCTCGTCGAAGATCGGCTCGAGGCGGAGGTCACCGCCCGTGCGCCGGCCCAGGTACCACTCGACGCGCTTGCGGTTCCAGCGACCGTCCGGCGTCCGGAACGCGTACCGCGTCGCACCCAGCCGACGGCCGATCTCCGCCTCGATCCCCGTCTCCTCGCGCACCTCCCGCCGCGCCGCCTCCTCGGGCGGCTCATCGGGTTCCACGTGCCCCTTGGGCAGCACCCAGTCTCGCCCGTGGCGGATCACCAGGCATCGCGAACCGTCCAGCACCACTGCCCCGGCGGAGTGGTGACGGCGAGGTGTCAAGCCACTCATGACTCCATCCTAGCGCGCCTCCCCTGGCGGCGGCGGGCCGTTCTCCGCGGACGTCGCCACCTGCCGGACGTGGCGCCAGCGCAATACCCCGCGCCGGTTCTCCGCGGCGGAGAGCGGCCGTCCGGCGTATCGCGCCAGCTGGTAGTCGGCCGCCAGCCACTCCAGCGGACGCAGCCGGCGGCCCGTCGCCCGGAGCCGCCGCGCATGGGCGGCCGGCGTCTCGTCGGCGGATCGCGCGAGTCCCGGCCGTCCCTCCAGTTCGCCCACCGCGGCCACGTAGGCCGTGACGGCGTCCGTCGGTGCCGGCGGTCGCGCCGCCCGCCGCCACCGCGGCACCGGCAGCGTGACGCGGAACGCGGCCTGCGGGATGACGATGTCGCGCTCCTCCTCGATCGGCAGACGTCGCGGCCCCCGCCCGGGCCAGAGGCGCCAGGCCAGCCAGGCGAGGATCGCCAGCACCACGACCACGGCCACCACGGCGAAGAGCAGGTCGGACCCGGGTTGCTGCTGCGTGCCCGCGAACGGGTTGACCACGGGCGCGGGCTGTGACGTCGTCTGCAGCGGATGGAGGATCGCCCGGAAGAGGGCGACGAGTCCCGCCACGAGGAAGCCCGCCGGGATCGCGATCAGCGAGATGACCACCACCAGCGCGATCCAGAGCGGACCGAGGGCCCCCCGGACCGCCGCATCGAGCGGCACGCCGAGCAGCGCGGCGAGCGGCACGCCCACGAGCACCGCGCCCGCGACGATCAGGGCGAGCACCAGCAGCCACGACCGGTTGCGGCGCCAGTCCAGGCCGGATCCTGCCGCGAGCACGTCCAGCCGCGCCACGGCGAGCCCGAGCAGGGCCGTGACGGCAAAGGCCAGGGTGTCG
Organism: Chloroflexota bacterium; assembly: GCA_021814735.1. GTDB lineage: Bacteria > Chloroflexota > Limnocylindria > Limnocylindrales > CSP1-4 > JAJYNJ01. The sequence continues at coordinate 3,077 of JAKAHX010000125.1, forward strand.
ACGAAGGCGGGCTCCACGAAGGCCCCGCGCGCCGCCGGGGTCGCGAGCTGGGCCAGGACCCACGGCACCACCAGCGCCGGCAGGCCCCAGGCCAGGAGCCGCGAGATCACCTCGTCGTCCTCGTACGACTCGCCGTGCATGGCGCCTCGCACCACCGCCACCCCGGCCAGCCAGCCGCCCGTGTGGAGCCCGACCGCCGTGTCCAGCCTGCCGGCGAGCAGCGCGTCACGCACGGCCGGGGAGAGGAGCCATCCGGCCAGTGCCGCGCCCACGGTGACCAGGGCGACGGTCGTGCCCCCGCTCCACGGCAGCGCGCCCCGGCCGAGCAGAACCCCCAGTCCGGCGAGGAACGCGAACTGCACCGGCCCCAGGAGGATCGGGCCATGCGCGCCGAGCACCTGCAGCACGAGGTACACGATCGCGATCCACGCGCCCTCGACGACCGCGTCGAGCACGAGTGGGAGCGCGTCAAGCGCCGACGACCAGCGCATCGCTCGTCCGCCAGTCGGGCGCCAGGACTGCCGTCATGGCCGGCACGCCGTGGCCCCGCGCGGAGCGCACGAGGGCGGCGGCATCGGGGCCCATCGCGACCAGCTGCACGCCGTAGCCGACCCGGGCCAGGCGCCGCAGCACGGTGACGTACGTGCCGGGATCGCGGCCGGAGAGCGCCACGATCGTGGCCCCGGGGCTGACGCGCCGCGGCAGCGAGGCCAGGACGTCCGCGTACGGCGCGGACGCGCCGGGGCTGACCCGCGCCAGCGCGTCCGTGATCCTCCCCAGCTGGCCGGGACCGGCCGAGGGCGGGATCCAGAGCACGGGCCGGGGCGTCCCGGCAAACGCCGCGGCGAGCAGCCCACAGGCCGCGCCCTCGCCCAGGCTGCGGCGCGCCAGGGACGCGGCCGCCACGCAGAGCCCCTCGAAGACCTGCTCGTCGTAGGTCATCATCCAGTACGGGCCCTCCATGGTCTGGACGTCCACCGCCAGCACCAGCTCGCGCTGGCGCGACGGGTCGAACCGCTTCACCACGATCTGGCCCGTCCGCGCAGTGGCCTTCCAGTGCACCTGCCGGAGCGGATCCCCCGGCTGGTAGGGACGCACTCCGGCGAAGAGGGCCGGGTCCTGGAAGAGGCTCGCGGGAGCCACGCGCTCCCCCATCGCCGCCCGTTCCGGGACGCGCTCCTGCACCGGCAGCGACCTGGGACGGACCACGTACACCGCCGGACGGGAGCGTTCCTCCTCGGCGGTCTCGCGGGCGAAGAGGTCGGCGACGGTGAGCCGCACGCTGCCGAGACGGAAGACGCCCCGGCGGTCCGCCACCACGTGGAAGCGGCGCGTGACCCGCTCGTACCAGGCAAGGGACCACGTGTTGTCGAAGATCGCGAGGCCCGGGCGGTCGGCGCGCGAGAGCTGCCGCCCCCGGATGCGCATCTCCTCGGGCACGTAGTCCTCCGCGCGCAGCCACGGCAGCGGCAGGAGCTTGCGGTTCCAGACCGTCACCTCCAGGGGGATCTCGTCGCCCCACACCGCGCGGTCGCTCGCGAGGCGCCGCTCGTACTCCACGTCACGCAGTCCGAAGCGGGACCACAGGCGCCGCAGGAAGGCGACCAGCACCACCAGGATCCCCACCAGCAGGATCGACGGGGCCCCCGCGACCGCGCCGATGGCGGCGAGGAAGAGACCGAGCCAGACCTGTCCGCTGGCCATCCCCGTCAGGTCCCGGGCGCGACGACGGCAGCGGGCCGCGGCGCGCAGGGGCCCGCCGAGGCAGGGACCGGCGAGCCCGGGACGGCTCCGGCGCGCGATCCTGGGACGGCTCCGGCGCGCGATCCTGGGACGGCCCCGGCGCGCGACGTCCGGCGGCTCCCGGCCGCGGCGCGCGCCTCCCGTGCGCCGCTCATGGCCGCTCGATCGGGACCGGTACCGACCGCACCACCTCCTCGACGATGCGGTCCACGGTTGCGCCGCGAAGCTGCCGGTCCACGTCGAGGAGGAGCCGGTGGCCGAGGACCGCGGGCGCCACCGCCTGCACGTCGTCGGGGAGGGTGTACCCGCGACCATCCAGGAGCGCGCGGGCCTGTGCCGCCCGGTAGAGGGCGACGCTCGCCCGCGGGCTCGCGCCCAGCTGCACGTCAGGGTGCTGCCGGGTGGCGCGCGTCAGGGACACCGCGTATCGCTCCACCTCGTCCGCCACCCGCACGCCGCGCGCAGCGGCCTGCAGCCCGGCGATCCCCGCCTGGTCCACGATCGGCTCCACGTGGCGCAGCGGCTCCGGATCGTCGCGGTAGCGCCGCGCGATCGTCCGCTCGGCCGTCTCGTCCGGGTACCCGATCCGGATCCGGACGAGGAAGCGGTCCAGCTGCGCTTCGGGCAGCGCAAAGGTTCCCTCCAGCTCGATCGGGTTCTGTGTCGCGAGCAGCAGGAACGGGCTGGGGAGCGCCCGCGTGGCGCCCTCGATCGAGACCTGGCGCTCCTGCATCGCTTCGAGCAGCGCCGACTGGGTGCGCGGCGTGGCTCGGTTGATCTCGTCCACCAGCAGGACGTTGGTGAAGACCGGTCCCGCGACGAACCGCAGGCTGCCGCCCTCCATGATCGAGGTGCCGGTGACGTCGGTCGGAAGCAGATCCGGCGTCCCCTGCACGCGGGCGAACTGCAGCCCGAGTGCCCGCGCGAACGCGTGCGCGAGGAGCGTCTTGCCCACCCCCGGCACGTCCTCGATCAGCGCGTGGCCCTCGGCGAGGAGCGCCACGG
>JAKAHX010000126.1 GCA_021814735.1 Chloroflexota bacterium
TTCCTGGAGTCCAACGACTATCCGATCGCGTCGGCCCTCTCGATCGTGCTGATGGTCGGGATCATCGTGGCCGTCATGGTCTACGCACGAATGCTGGGCACCGAGGACCTGAGCGGAGGTGCGATGCTGTGACCGCCATCGCCCGGGACCTGGCGCCCGCCCGCCCCCGGCCGGGGGCCCGCCAGCGGGTCGCTGCGTGGGTGGACCGCTGGGCGCTGCCCACCTACACGGTGGCCGCCGTCGCCTACCTGCTCATGCCGATCGCGGTGATGATCGCCTTCAGCTTCAACGAGCAGGTGGGCAAGTTCAACTACCAGTGGCACGCGTTCTCGATCGCGGCCTGGCTGAACCCGTTCGGCCGGCCTGGCATGGAGTCCGCGATCATCACCAGCCTCCAGATCGCCTTCCTCTCGACGCTGGTCGCCACCGCGCTGGGCACCCTGATCGCGGTCTCGCTCACCCGCTACCAGTTCCCCGGTCGCTCCGCCACGAACCTCTTCATCTTCCTGCCCATGGCCACCCCCGAGATCGTGATGGGGGCGAGCCTCCTGACGCTCTTCGTCAACACCGCGCAGGCGCCCTTCGACGAGATCATCCCCAAGGGGCTCCTCTTTCCGCTCGGCTTCAACACGATCCTGATCGCCCACATCATGTTCAACATCAGCTACGTGGTGGTCACCGTGAAGGCGCGCATGGCCGGCTTCGACCGGCGCCTGGAGGAGGCTGCCATGGACCTTGGGGCGAACGAGTGGACGACCTTCTGGCGCGTCACGTTCCCGCTGATCTTCCCGGGAATCCTGGCGGCGGCCCTGCTGGCCTTCTCGCTCTCCATCGACGATTTCGTGGTCACCAACTTCACCTCGGGCCTCACCAACACGTTCCCGATCTGGGTGTGGGGATCCATCCGGAACTCGCTCCCCGTCCAGATCAACGTCGTCGGCACCATGATCTTCGGCACGGCCGTCCTGCTGGTACTGGGATCCACGCTCCTCCAGCGCCGGGGCCACTAGGGACCAGCGCATGGGCAGCCCCGAGGCGAGCGCCGCGCGACCGGCCACGGGCGGCTACCTGCGCATCGCCGAGGCGGCGGCCATGGTCGGGACCAGCCCGTCACGGCTCCGCCAGTGGGAGCGCGAGGGCCTGCTCCGCCCGTCCCGGGGACCCGGCGGCCAGCGCCGCTACGCGCCCCGGGACGTGGATCTCGCCCGCGAGGTGGCGCGGCTGCGCGCCGAACGCCTGAACGCCCCGGCGATCCGTCGGCTGCTGGCCACGTCCGACGAGCTGCCCAGGGACGAGCACCCGCACCAGCCGCCGGCCGAGCGCATGGGACAACGGATCCGGGAGCTCCGGCTGCGGCGGGGTCTCACCCTGCACGAGGCCGCCGCGAGGACGGGCCTCTCGGCGAGCTTCATCTCGTCGTTCGAGCGCGGCCTCTCCGGCGCGTCGCTGGCCGCGTTGCACCGGTTGACGGCCGTCTGCGGCACCACGCTGGGCGAGCTGACCCGGGAGGCCCCGCCCACCGCCGGGCGGGTGGTCCGGGCCGGGGAACGGCGCGTGGTCGAGCTGGGCGGGCCCGCCATCCGCATGGAGGACCTGTCGAACGCGCCGACCGCCCTGGAGGGCCAGCTGTTCGTGCTCGCGGCCGGCGCCCGGAGCAACGGCTGGTACGCCCACCCCGGGGAGGAGCTCATGTTCGTGCTGGCCGGGCGCCTGGGCGTCTGGCTTGGCGACCAGGAGTACTACGAGCTCGCGGAGGGGGACTCGCTCACCTTCCCCTCGACGCTGTCGCACCGGTTCCGGGCGCTCGCCCCATCGGAGACGAGGCTCATCTGGGTCAACACGCCACCCACCTTCTGAGGAGGCTATCGTGACCGAGGCAACCAGGATCGCCGCCACGCCGCTCGACCGCTCGGTGGTTCCCGCCGTCTGGTCGCGGTACACCGACCTGGTCGTGGACCGCGGCGAGGGGTCCTGGCTGATCACCATCGACGGCGAGCGGTACCTGGACTACAGCTCGGGGATCGGCGTCACCAATACCGGGCACGCACATCCCCGCGTGGTGGCGGCGATCCAGGCCCAGGCCGCCAAGCTGCTGCACGGCCAGCAGAACATCGTGTACCACGAGCCGGGGCTGCGGCTGCACGAGCGGCTGCGGCACGTGCTGCCGGGTGACGACTGGCAGGCGTTCCTGGCCAACTCCGGGGCGGAGGCAGTGGAGGCGGCGGTGAAGCTGGCCCGGGCCGCCACCGGCCGGCCGGCGATCGTCGCGTTTCGCGGCGGCTTCCACGGGCGGACCGCGCAGGCGATGGCGCTCACCACCTCCCGGGTCACCGTGCGCGGTGACTTCGAGCCGCTGCCAGGCTCCGTGTACCACGCGCCATACCCGTACTGCTACCGGGCCGTCGGCGGCCCGCACGACCCGGCGGCGTGCACCTGCGACTGGGAGGCCCAGCTCGAGACGCTCTTCGCGCAGGTCGTGGCACCGTCCAAGGTGGCCGCCTTCATCGTGGAGCCGGTCCTGGGCGAGGGCGGCTACGTGGTGCCGCCGCGCGGCTTCCTGCCGCGGTTGCGCGAGATCGCCACGCGGCACGGGATCCTGCTGGTAGTGGACGAGGTCCAGACCGGCTTCGGACGGACGGGCCAGCTCTTCGCCGTGCGGCACGTGGACGTGGCGCCGGACATCATGATCGTGGCCAAGGGGATCGCGTCCGGGCTGCCGCTGGGCGGGATCGTGGCCCGCCGCGACCTGATCGGGCGCTGGGCGCCGGGAGCCCACGGCGGCACCTACGGCGGCAACGCGGTCGCCTGCGCCGCCGCCAACGCCACGCTCGACGTGATCGAGAGCCAGGGACTGGTCGAGAACGCGCGCGAGCGCGGCAGCCAGCTGCTGGAGGGACTCGGGGCGGTCCGGGGGCGGTTCCCCCGGCTCGGCGACCTGCGCGGGCTGGGCCTCATGGTGGGGCTCGAGTTCGTGCGCGCCGACGGCGACGATCCGCGCGCACCCGACCCGGACCTGGCCAGGCGCGTCATCGCGGCGGCGCTGGAGCGCCACCTCATCGTGCTGTCAGCGGGAAGCTGGGGCCAGGTGGTGCGGCTCATCCCGCCGCTCGTGACCACCCCCCGGGAGATCGACCACGCGGTCGCGGTGCTCACCGAATCGATGGAGGTCGCCGGGGCGTAGGCCCGCGCGACCTCCGGGTTGCGGCGGGTGGGGAACCCCACCCGCCGCAGGTGATGGCCTGGGGATCCTGATCAGGCAGTAACGGCCTGGCGGAGCGCGTCGGGGAGCGGGCGGTGCCGCTCCGGGGCCTGGATGTAGCGGCCCAGCAGCCCGTGCGTGCCGTCGACGCGGAGCTCCTTGTAGAGCAGCTCGAGCTTCGCTGCCTGCGTGGCCAGGATCTCGTCCTTGGTCTCCAGCTCCCACAGGCGCCGCTTCAGCGGGCCGAGCGCCTTCTTGCGGGTCTTGTAGACGAACTGCTGCTCGGTCTCCCCGGGCGTGCGCTCTGCCTCGCAGTTGGCGTGCACCCAGACCTCGACCTCGTCGTGCAGCGCGCGGGGGGTGGCAGGGTGGTCGTACAGCGTGTTCTGGAAGCCCGTGGCCAGGTGGATCTCCGCGGTATCCACCTCCGGGAAGTGGTGGAAGAGCTCGTCCGGCAGGGTGGAGGCGCCGTGCTGGACCGCGCCCGCGAGCCCGTAGTCGCGGCAGACGGCCGAGAGCCGCCGGATCGTGTCGAAGTCGACCTTCACCTGCGCCACGCCACCACCCGGCAGCGGTACGCCGCCGTGGCTCGTCCCGGTCTGGATGCTCACCTTCGACAGCCCGGGCACGCCGCTCCCGGCGCGACGGTCCAGCTCGCGCCGGAAGCCGTCCAGGAACGCACGCAACTCGGGCTCCGTGGAGTTCTGCTTGCCGACCTCGCCGATCTCGCCGCCGATGCTGACGGTCAGCCCCTGGGGCTCGATCTCGCGGATCAGCGCCGCGAGCTCGGCCGCCCGCTCGTAGTTGGTGCGCTGCTGCTCATCGACCGTGGCGCGCGAGAGGTCCACCAGGGTGGAGCTGTCGATGTCGATGTTGCCGTAGCCCACCGCGATCGCGTCGCGGGTGGCCTTCCGCAGCGACTCGGTCACGCCCTCCGGGTCGGCGGCGTACTTCTTCGCGTTGAACTGGTAGTGATCCCCCTGGATGAAGACGGGGTCCGCCCACCCGGCGGCGATCGCGCCGGCCAGGCAGCTGGTGATGTACTCGCCGGGGCGCTGGAACGTGTACTCCTGCTCGCTGCGGGCGAGCTCCAGGATGAGGGGACCCACCCCGTGGCGCAGGGCCGTCTCGTACACGGTCCGAGCCATGTCGAAGACCTGGGTGCGCAGGTTCATGGCCGGGACGGTGAACCCGCCGACCTCCCCTCGCCCCCGCGCCATGTACAGCTCGTGGATGCTCGCCGAGCGAATCCCCAGCTCCTGCGCGGCCTCCCACACGATCCAGCGGGCGGCTTCCACGGTCGCCGGATCCTCGCTGAACGTCGCGCTCCAGGCGACGTCGCGGATCCCCCGGTCGCGGAAGGCGCGCTCGTCGTCGATGACGAGCCGCTCGCCGTCCACGTGGGCGGTGCCGCGCAGCAGCTCGAGGAGGGCCGCCGGGGAACCGGCGACGGTGGGCTGAGGCATTGGTGACCTCCGTTGGCGGGACGCCCGGGTTGACGACGCGTGTCGCGTTCGTTGTCGGCGCGAATCCTACCGCGCCCCCGGCCTCCAACGGTCGTGCCGAATTTCGTGCCTGAGGCACTGGCGGCCGACCCGGGCGCGCCATTAGGGTGGAGGACGATGGTCGGTCGCGGTCTCGCATCGCTGCTGCTGGTCGCGGGTCTCGCCGCGTGCGGCGGGGCGGTGCCCGGCATCGCATCCCCCGTGTCCGGCGGGGCCCCGTCGGCGGTGCCCGTTTCCTCCCCGTCCGCGGCGTCGGTGGCCGCGACGCAGCCGGCGCCGGCCGCGCCTTCGGCGGCCTCGCCGGCGCCGCTGGTGTCGGCGGCACCACCGGGGTCGGAGATGCCGGCGACCACACCCGCAGCACCGGCGGCACTCGCCCGCGAGCCGATCCTGCTCTTCTTCTCGCACGGCGCGACGAGCGACGTCTGCGTGGCCGATCACCCGGTGGTGCGCTGGGTCCGCGAGCGGTCGATCCAGGCCATCGTGGCCGAGCTGGTCCGGGGCCCCACGGAGGACGAACTCGCCGCGGGCTACTCGAGCTGGTTCTCGCCCGCCACAGCGGGTGCGGTCCAACGCGCGGTCCTCGCCGGCGGGATCGCGCGGGTCGACTTCCGGGACCTCGATCGCTTGATCCCGAACGCGTCCAGCTCGTGCGGCTCCAGCGTGCTGCTGAGCTCCCTCGACGCCACCCTGCGGCAGCTGCCGGAGGTGCGCGAGACCCGCTACTCGATCGGCGGCAGCGAGGCGCGCTTCTACGAGTGGCTGCAGCGATCGCCGCCCGGCTCGACGTGACGGCCGGCTCGTGCCGGCCCGCGGTCCGCGCGGCGGCTTGGTCCTGCGTCGACGGGCCTGCCCGGCGGTGGGCGCCTAGGCCACGCGCCGGGTTCGCCGCTCCAGGTAGTCCACCAGCACGAACTCCTCGAGGTGCTCGGGGCTCGCGTAGAAGGCGCGCCCGCGGTTCATGCGGCTGATGCGGTCGACGAACTCGCCGAGCGCGCGCGATCGCTCGAGCATGAAGGTGTTGATGGTGATCCCCTCGCGCGTGCACCGCGCCACCTCGCGCAGGGTCTCCTCGATCGTGC
>JAKAHX010000127.1:0-1504 GCA_021814735.1 Chloroflexota bacterium
CGGCCGGGCCAGGTCGCGGTGTCGGCCCGGCAGGCGGCGTGCCAGCGGACCAGGTCGTCGATCGCCGCAGACCAGCCGGCGTCGTGCACCACCCGCCCCACGAACCGGGCGCGCACGGCGGCCAGCGAGGGGAGTGCCGCGAGCGCGAGGCGATACCGTGTGTTCTCGGGGAGCGCCAGGGCGGCGTCCGGGAGGCCGATCGGCTCGCGCAGGAACCGGATCTCCACCAGCGCCGCGCTGATGGCCGCCACCGCCGACTCGTACTCGTCGGCCATCGCCGCTGCCGGCCGCCCGTCGTACGCGGCCCTGGGCATCACGCGGAAACAGTACGTGGCGTGCGCACCCTCGCTCACCAGCTCCATGGCAACGAGGTTGCCCGGCAGGGCAACGAAGAACCACGCCCGGTGTTCGACCGAGCCGGGACGCTCGGGCGCCAGCGCCAGCCACCGGGCCGCGCCCGCGCCACCGGCCGCGTCCACCAGGGTCCGGTAGCTCTCCGCGAACGTCGGTTCCGAGAGGGTCGCGGCCTCCAGGGGCGCCCACGCGTCGCCGAGCGCGGCCTCGCCGGCTGGCGCGCCATCGACGAGCAGCGCCGCGGCGCGATCCCGGAGGGCCAGCGGCGCGTCAGGGATGAGCGCCTGGACGATCGTCGCCGCGTCGACACGGGCAGCATCGCGCAGCCTGCCGATGCGGTCGGCGTGCCGCCGGGCCGCGTCGCCCAGGCCGGGCATGACGATGGTTGGGCCTCCCACCCAGCCGACCCGGACTTCGCCCCGGTCCGCGTGCAGCTGCACGCCGGAGATCCGCCCGCGGGGGATCGCGTACCGCGGTCGACGCTCGTCGAGCGGCGCCAGCACGAGCCCCCGCTCGTGGTACGCGAGCTGCGCGACGGCGCGCTCCGGCGGCCACGCCTCGGGGGCCCCTCCGGCCAGTTCGGCGACCTCCACGAGCTCGATCGCCTCGTCCGGCGGCAGGTCGACGAAGCGATCTGCCAGCCACTGGCGCAGCCGGCGGTCGCGCATCTCGCGGACGAGCTGTCCCTGGTGTTCCCCGAACGCCCGGCAGAGCAGGCGAGGGGAGGACGGGTCGCTGCCGAGAACCAGGAGGGTGGTGCCTGCCTCGACGGCAATCGTCGACAGGTCGCGGTATGCGGCCTGCCCCGGAGGCCGGCCGGCGAACTGATACGTGAACCCGTCGTCACCGAGGACCACCGTCAAGGGTTGATCGCCGGCGGGAGCCCCGGGCGCTCCGGTCGCCATGGTGCCCGAGCCAGCGGCGAGCCGGCCGAAGCCCGCGAGGGTGAGAGCGTCGCGGCTCACCGGGCAGGTTCCAGGGCGGGTTCCACCGGCTGGCGGACGCGTGTCTTCGTGCGCGCATGTCTCGGCAGCGAGCGCACTCGGTCAGACTCGGCGGCGAGCTCGTCCCGGCACCCGGTCGGGCACTCGGGCGCGGCGGAGGGCAGCTGGGCGACTGCCACGGGCATCTCCTCGCTAGGGTTGCGCGC
>JAKAHX010000127.1:1604-5763 GCA_021814735.1 Chloroflexota bacterium
CGGCCCGGGGGTCGCGCGCCTTCGCGGCCCGTCCGCATCGTGGGACATGAACGAGCCCCGGCGGGAGGGTGCCGGGGCTCGTCGGTGGTCTCCGGGTCCGAGGAGGAGGGAGGAGGGAGGAGACGGTTGCCATCATGCGTGGGTTTCCTGAAGCAGTCCTGAACTCGAGGGCGGGCCCGTGGCGGAAGCCCGTTGCCGAGCCCGCCGTGCGCGAACCGCTTGCTTGCGTTATTGCGCAAGTTGTAAAGTAACCGGCGAGAGCGGCGCCGACCCAGAGGGGAGGCGAACGGCCCCGGGCGCAGGTCCGGCGGCCGGACGGCACCAGGGCGCCCGAACGAGAGGTTCCTTGCCATGGACATGATCATCGACTTCCCCGGCGGCGCGCGCGTGGACGCCCACTACGGCGGCTTCGTTGTCCCGACCGACCAGCCCCCGTCCGGCGGCGGGCAGGGCTCGGCGGCGACGCCGTTCCTGACCTTCCTGTCCACGATCGGGACGTGCGCCGGGATCTACGTGCTGGGCTTCTGCCGGCAGCGGGGCATCCCGACCGACAACATCCGGCTCGTCCAGCGCATGTGGTCAGACCCCTACACTGGCCTCGTCACGCAGGTGCAGGTCACCATCGAGCTGCCCGAGACGTTCCCGGCGAAGTACGTGGATGCCGTGGTGCGCGCCGCCGACCAGTGCGCGGTGAAGAAGCACTTCGAGCACCCGCCCGTGATCCTGGTGGACAGCGTCATCGGGGCCCAGGCGCAGGCGTAACGGGGCCTGGAGCGAAGGTACGTCGCGTCGCGGGGCAGCGCGCCGCGACGCACTGCCCGTGCACGCGCCCCCCGCAGGCTCGGCGCGGCTCGGGCTCCCGCAGGCCGAAGGCGCTCCCGCAGGCCGAAGGCGCTCCCGCAGGCCGAAGGCGCTGCCCTCGGCGGCGGCCCATTCCGCCGCTGGGGTTGCCCGGCGCCCGGAAGACGACGTAGTCCGCGCTTCCCTCCACGCCGGACAGCTCCCAGCCGAACAGGCCCTCGCAGCGCGCGACCGAGCCCACCGCCCCGCGCGTGGGCCCCATCATGCCGAGCATGATCCACGCGCCTCGTTCGACCCACCTCGCGCACGCGACGATGTTCCTGCTCGGCTGGACGGCGGTGATCGTGCCGACCGTGATCCTCCTCGTGGAGCGGCGCTTCGCCGTGTCCGACAGTGGGATCGGCATCGCGTACTTCGTCAACTCGGCCTGCTACATCGCCGGGTCCGTCGTCGGCGGGCCCCTCGTGGGCCGGCTCGGGCGTGGGCGCGCCTTCCCGGCGTCCTGGCTGCTTGCCGGCACCGCGACGATCGCCCAGGGCGTGGCGCCTGCGTGGTGGGCCTTCCTCCTGGGCGCCGCGGTCCAGGGGCTCGGCACGGGCGCGCTCATGGTCTGCGCCAACAGCCTGGTCATCGACACGTACCCCGCGGCGCGCAGCAACGCGCTCAGCCGGCTGCACGTCTTCTACGCGCTCGGCGCGCTTTCCGGGCCCGTCGTGGTGGCCTGGCTCGTCTCGACCGGGACGGCATGGCAGGGCGTCCTGCTGGCGAGCGGACTGGCCGGATGGCTCATCGCGGGGATGCTCGCGCTCGCCCCCGCGCCCGGACCGACGCCCAGGCGGTCGGTGCTCGCACCCTCGGTCTCCACGCCGGCGCCGGGCGCCGCGCGATCGGGCTCCCGGCCGCGCTCGGCCGCCGCCCGCGGGTTGCGGCTCTCCGTGGGGCTGGCGGGTGCGGCGCTCGCGATCGCCTGCTATGTCGGGTCGGAGGCGGCCGTGACCGGATGGGTGGTGCGCTTCTTGTCGCCGTCCCACGGCAGCCTCGCCGCGGTGGCGCTCACGATGTTCTGGACCGGGCTGGCGGCGGGCCGGATCCTTGCCGCCCGCGTGGTGCACCGGTTCGACCTGGGATCGGTGATCGTCGCGTGCGCCCTCGCAGGCGCCGCAGGCATGCTGCTCGCCGTGCTCGTGCCGGGATGGGCGGGCGCAGTGGCGTTGTTCGTGGTCGTCGGCCTCGCGTACGGCCCCGTCTACCCGTCGATCATGTCGCTCGCGAGCGGGCGACACCCGGCCCGGTCCGCGAGCGTGAGCGGCGTCATGGTGACCGCCGGCGGCGTCGGCGGGCTGGTGTACCCGCCGGTCGTGGGCTTCCTGTCGCCGGTGTTCGGGTTGGGCGTGGGTATGCTCGGTGCCGCGCTCCTGATCGCCGCCGCCGGCGGGCTGGCCGCGCTCCAACCCGCCGAGGTCGCGTCGGCCGCGTGACGGGTACCGGGGATCGGCACGCGGAGGCGGCCGAGTCCGGCCTGTCGGGGGCGCGGGCGCCATCCGACGCGTGCGGGCTGCGCCAGGCCGCCGCCGCTGCGCGGTGAGACCGCGTGACTCGAACGGCCGCCGCTACGCGGTGAGATCGCGTCGCTCGAAGAGGAGGAGCGCGGCGACGAACACCGCCACCGCCACGCATCCCAGGACGGCCGCGTGGCCGATGTCCAGCCCGTTCCGCAGCGGGTCGTTCCCGATGTAGTAGTAGAAGGGCGACGCCCACCGGATGCGGTCGAGCATGTCCACGAGCGGCGCCAGGGCGTTCACGAAGTAGGTCACCACGAGCAGCGCCCCGGTCACCCCGATGGCCGTGGCCCGGTTGCCCGTCGCGCAGGCGATGGCCAGCGCGATGCCGCCGAAGGCGAGCGCCAGCAGGATGGCGGAGAGCACCCCCGCAGCCACCAGGCCCAGATCCGGCCGCGAGCCGACCGCGAGTGCGCCGAGCCAGATCCCGGCGAACAGCGCGACACCGACCGCGACCGTCCCCGCGATGATCGCGATCGTCTTCTCGACCAGGACGCGCGCGCGATCGACCGGCTCGGCGAGCAGCACGTCGAGCGTGCCGCGGGCCTCCTCTCCGGCAGTCGCACCGCTCGCCAGCGCCGTGGCGAACCCCGCCAGCACCAGCGGCAGGATCAGCGGGAACAGCTCCATGTTAAGGAACCCGGTGGGGGACGAGAAGTCGATCAGCTGTCCACCGACGAGCGCCTTCATGGCGGGAGGGAACTGGTCCATCAGGCCCGTCCAGTCGAAGGTGTTCTCGAAGGTCTTGATGATCCACATGAAGTAGAAGCCCAGGACGCCGAGGCCCAGCCCGGTCCAGAACGTCGGCCAGCGGAGGTCGCGCAGCGTCTTGAGCAGGACGTTACGCACCATGGCGGTTCGCGTCCTTCCCGTAGTAGGCGAGGAAGATCTCCTCGAGGCTCGGCTCCACGGTGTGGATGTCGCGGACGTGGTACCGCGCGGCCGCCTTCACCAGCGCGTCCAGGTCGCCCAGCACCGTGCAGCGCAGGACCCCGTCGTGGACCGCGACGTCCTGCACGCCTGGCAGGCCGGAGAAGACCTCCGGCGGCGCCTCACCGCCGAAGTCGATCTCCAGGCGCCGCAGCGCGCGGCTCTTGAGGTCCGCCACCGTCTCGACAGCGATCAGGCGCCCCTCCCGGATGATCCCCACGCGGTCGCACAGGTGCTCGACCTCGGGGAGGATGTGCGAGGAGAGGAAGACCGTGCGCCCGTCCGTCCTGACTCCCTCCACCCAGCGCTCGAACTCCTGCTGCACCAGCGGGTCGAGCCCGATCGAAGGTTCGTCCAGGATCAGGAGCTCCGGCCGGCCCATGAACGCCGCCACGAGGCCGATCTTCTGCTTGTTCCCGAGGCTCATCGCCCTCACCCTGCGGGCGAGATCCAGCTGCAGTCGATCGGCCAGCCCCGTGATCTCGGCCGCCGGGATACCGCCGCGCAGGTTGCCCAGGTACTGCAGGACCTGAGCGCCGGTCAGGTCGCCGTACAGCGCGAGCTCGCCGGGCAGGTAGCTGACCCGCCGGTGGATGGCGAGCCGGTCGCGTCGGACGTCCAGGCCCAGCATCTCCGCGTACCCGCGCGTGGGCCGAATGAGATCCAGGAGGAGCCGGATCGTCGTGGTCTTGCCGGCGCCGTTCGGGCCCAGGAAGCCGAAGACCTCGCCCGCCCGAACCTGCAGGTTGACGTCGATGATCCCGCGAGACCGACCGTAGTACTTGGTGAGGTCGTGCGTCGCGATGACGGGGCTGCCGGCAGCGGCGCCCATCGCTCGCCTCCTTCCTGTGGGCTCAGGGGTCTCCGTC
>JAKAHX010000128.1 GCA_021814735.1 Chloroflexota bacterium
CGGTCAGGTCGAGCAGGCCCCGCATGACGCCGTCGAGCGGGAAGTACTCCGCGACCCGGTTCTGGTCCAGGCCGAACTCGTCCCGACGGAGCTGGTTCTCGTAGTAGCGCCAGTCCCACGACCGGAGCGGCGACTCCCCGGTGTCGGCTTCCATGAGCCGTTCCAGGCGCTCGATCTCGACGCGTGCCTTCGCCTGCAGGGGGGGCAACAGTCCGTCGTAGAAGCGCTGCACGGCCTCGGGAGTGCGGGCCATCTTGACCTCGAGCGCGTAGTGCGCCCAGGAGGGCAGGCCGAACAGCGTCGCGATCCGCTGCCGGATCTGCAGGCCTTCCTCGATGACCGGTCGGTTCAGCGCCGCCGCGCGATTGAAGAGCTTGAACTCCAGCTGCTCGCGGAGATCCCGGCGCTCGGCCTGGTCGAGGAACGGGAAGACGCTGGGGTAGTCGAGGTTCACCTTCCAGGTGCCGGGCCGTGCGCCGGGCGGCAGCCGCTCGATGTAGGAGTCCGGGAGCCCGGCAAGCTCCTCGCGCGTCAGCTCGAGCCCGTCGCGCTGCTCGTCCACGTTGCGCTGGAACGCGACCTCCAGCTCGACGAGCCGGTCCCGCAGCCGCTCGAGCTCGGCACGGATCGGCGGTGGCAGCTCGTGTCCGGCGCGGCGGAAGTCGCGCAGCCAATGGTCCACCAGCCGACGCCGCTCACCGGTCAGCGCGCGCGCCTCGTCGGTGTCGGCATACGCGCGCACGGCACGCACCAGGTCCTCGCGGAACAGCAAGCCGACGCGCCACTTCGCGAGCCGCTCCTCGGCGGCCTGCGCCGCGTCACGCACGTCGGTGTCCGGGTGGACGCGAGCCATGAACGCGCCCTGGCCGTAGGCGACCTCCACGCGGACCAGCGCCTGGTCCAGGGGCAGCATGGTCGTCTCGAAGGTCGGCCGAGCGGCAGCCGCCTGGTCGACGAGCGCCGTGGCATCGGCCAGCGCAGCCTCGGTCACCGCCGCGACCGACCCGGCCGTGACGGTCGTGTAGTCGAAGAGCATCGACCGATGGTACCGCCGGGCCGCGTGCGGCATGCCCGGCCCGGTGGGCGCGGACGGCGAAGCCTGCGCGCCGGCTCGCGCCAGGAAGGTCCGGGGCGGTCGGGGGCCTGTGGACGACGATTGTGGACGGAATCCGGACAACCTCCCCGAAGTGCCCGAAGGTGGTGGACAACTGGCGTTGACGCGTCCACGTCGCGGCCGATACAGTCATCCCAGCCCGGAGGGGCCGCGGATCTCGACCAGGAAGCTCGGTGGGCAACCACCCGACCTCCCGGTTCGCGACCAGGGATCGGCGATGGGCCGGCTGGTTCGCCAGTCGTGCCGCGATCCGTTCCCCGGCTCGGACGATGGGTTGCCGGTTCGTCCGGCGACTCGCTCCGACCCGTCAGTTCCTCCGGGCGTTTGCGTGTCTCCGCGGTTGCTCGAGCACGCGGCGGGCAGTCGGTGGCCCCGGGCAGTCGGTGGCCCCGGGCAGTCGGTGGCCCCGGGCACCTCCCCTGCCGGGATCCAGCGTTCGCCCATGGTGCGCTGTCGTGCCCCACGGCACGTCGCTACCATCCGGGCGGCACCTGCAAGCGAAGCATGGGCGCCATCAGCAGGTGAGGGATCCATGGAACACGTGGCCGGCCCCATCCATCGCGTCCCGCTCGGGTTCGTCGCGGCCTACCTGGTCGCCGAGCAGGGCGCCGAGCCAGCGGTCCTGGTCGACACCGGGATCCCGGGCAAGGCGGCCGTGATCGTGGACGCGGCCCGCGAGCTGGCACCCGCCACTGCCCGCGCGCCGATCGGGCACGTCCTGGTCACCCATTGCCACGCGGATCATGTCGGCAGCCTGGCGGCGGTGGTCGCACGCACGTCGGCCCGGGTCCACGCGCACCCGCTCGACGCCGCGGTGATCCGCAACGGCGCACCACAGCCTCCCGCCATCCCCGCGTCGCGCGTGCTTCGACTGCTGGGCCCGCTGTTCGGCCGGGTCGGTCGCGCGGAGCTCGAACCGGTCGCCGTCGACGTCGAGATCCAGGACGGGTCCACGACCCCCGGCGGGTTGCGTGCCATCCACACGCCCGGCCACACGCCGGGGCACCTCTCGTTCTTCTGGCCGGACGACGGCGGAGTGCTGGTGGTGGGCGACGCCGCCTCGCGGCTGTTCGGCCGGCTCGGGCTCGCGATGGTGAACAGCGACCCGGCCGCCGCGCGACGAACGTTCGCCAGGCTGGCGGAACTCGAGTTCGAGACGGCCTGCTTCGGGCACGGACCAGTGCTGCGCGGCCGCGCGAACGCTGCGTTCCGGAACCGGGTGGAGCGCCTGGCGGCACACTGAGCGCAAGCGGGCCGCGCACGCTCCACGCGTCGGGTACCGTGCACGCGTGCGCCAGTCGCCGGAGCGGGAGGGCGGCCGTGCCTGCCAGGCCGGCGGGAGCGCCGGCGGGAGCGGGAGCCGGCGATGCGGGCCGGATCGGCGAACAGGGCGACACGGGGACTCCGTGCGGAGCCCGGGAGGTAGGACGTGACCACGGACAGGCCGGCCGAGGAGCGCCGCGAGGGCGTCCATGGTGCGCCCGGCGTCGGTCGCGAGAGCCCGACGATGGCGCCAGGCGACACGGTCAGGACCCACGCGGGACCCGGCACGGGCGACGGCGTGGGTGCGTCTGCGGGTGCCGAGCCGGCGTGGGCCGGCGCCAGGCGCGGAGCGGATCCGGCCTCGATCAGTTTCTGGCTCGAGGACGCCGGCGATGACCTGTCGCCCCGGCCTCGGCTGGACGGCTCCACGGATGCCGACGTGGCAATCCTCGGGGCCGGGTTCACTGGGCTCTGGACGGCCCTCGAACTCCTCAAGCGGGAACCCTCGCTCCGCGTGGTGGTGCTGGAACGCGAGGTCGCGGGGTTCGGGGCATCTGGCCGGAACGGCGCCTGGTGCTCGGGTGAGCTGAACATCTCCATGGATCTCCTGGCGGAGCGGCACGGCGCCGAGGCCGCCAGGGCCGTCCGACGGGCGATGCACGACACCGTGGACGAGGTGGGCCGCGCGGCCGCAGCGGAGGGCATCGACGCCGGCTTCCGCAAGGGCGGATCGCTGCTCGTCGCGCGGGGCCCGGCGGAGGAGCCTGCCCTGCTGGCAACCGCCGCGGAGTACGAGCGGTTCGGGTTCGCGGAGCACTGCCAGGTCCTGGACCGGACGGCGCTGGACGAGCGGCTCCGGGTGGCCGGCGCCGTGGGTGGGGTCTTCATGCCGGACTGCGCAGCGATCCACCCAGGGCGCCTGGTGCGCGGACTCGCGCGGGCCGTCGAGGCACGCGGCGGAGTCATCCACGAGGCGACCGCCGTGATCGACTTCACCCCACGCGGCGGCACGCCAGCGGGCGGTCGCGGCGGCGCGCGCAGGCGGTCCGGGCCTGCCGTGCCGCCGGGGTCGACGGCGACCAGCGGCCGGGAGCGCCCGGGCAGGGCGATCCTCCACACCCGGACGGGCGACGTGCGGGCCGACACGATCGTCCTCGCCGGCGAGGCCTACCTCACCCAGTTTCCCCGGCTGCACCGCCAGCTGCTGCCGATCTACTCGCTGATCGTGCTCACCGAGCCGCTCACCGACACCCAGTGGGCGGAGATCGGATGGGCCGCGCACGAGTGCGTCTCGTCCTTCCGCCTGACGATCGACTACCTCTCACGGACGCCGGACGGCCGGATCCTCTTCGGTGGCCGCGGCGCGCCATACCACTACGGGTCACGCATCCGCGCGTCGTTCGACAGGGACGCGGCGACCCACGCCATGTTGCGCCGGATGCTGGTGCGCTGGTTCCCCTCGCTGCGCGGGATCCGGTTCACGCACGCGTGGGGCGGGCCGCTCGGCATGCCCCGCGACTGGATGCCCACGTTCTCGTACGACCCCGCGTCGGGAATCGCCTCGGCCCGCGGCTACACCGGCCACGGCGTGGCGACCTCCAACCTGGCGGGCCGGACGCTCGCCGACCTGATCACGGGTCGCCACACGGACCTGACCGGACTGCCCTTCGTCAACCATCGCTCCCGCGACTGGGAGCCCGAGCCGCTGCGCTGGATGGGTGCCCGGTTCGTGCAGCTCTCGATGATGCGGCTCGATCGCCTGGCGGACCGCCGCAACCGGGCGCCCACGGGCCGGAGCCTGGCGGAGCGCCTTGCGCGCCACTAGGACACGCACCTGTAGCACACGCACCTGGCGCCGGGCGGGGCGTCCCGCCTGGATCGCGCGGATCGCGACACCCGGGGCCGCGGTTCGCCCTGCCCGCGCGGACGGCGTGCCGCCCGGGCGCGCGGCGCTCGACCGATCCCGGCCGCGTCTTGCTACGATCGTGCGATGACGCGAGCCACGCGCTCCGGCGAGACGGCGCGCCGCCTTGAGCTGACACTGCCGGAGATCCTGGTGAGCGCCCTGCGCTGGAGCCCGACCGACCCGGGCCGAGCGCGGTCCGGGCGTCACCTGCAGATCCTGCACGGTGTCACCGGGAACGCCATGTCGTGGGAGGGAGTCGGCCGGAGTCTCGCCGACGACGGATGGACGGTGGACGCCCTCGACCTCCCGGGCCATGGGCGCACGCGCTGGACGGACGAGCACGGCCAGCCCCTGCAGGACCAGGAGTCGGTTGGGCGCGACCGGTACGAGCTGCGGCAGGTGGGCGAGATCGTCGCACGCGCACTGCGCGCGCTGCCGCCCATCGTTCCGGGCGCGGCGGACGATCCCCGCCACGAATCGGGCGGCGGCGCGGCCGCCAGCGACGGCGGGAGCGATGCCGCGCCGGTCCTGCTCGGACACTCGTGGGGCACGGGCGTGGCGGTCATGGCGGTCGACGCCGGGGCGCCCGTGAGCCGGCTCATCCTGCTCGAGCCGCCTTTCATGACGCCCCGGCAGGGCGCGGAGATGGCGGACTCGTTCGCGGCGGAGCTTCGGCCGGGCCTGGATCTCGAGGCCGCGCGCACCATCGCCCGACAGGCCGGCGACACGGGATACGCCGTCGAGGCGCGTGCCCACGCGCTGGTCGAGACGTCACCACTGGCGGCCGACGCGATCGCCCGGAGCGCACCGCCGGATCCGGTCGCCCTGATGGTCGACTGGCGCGGCAGGCACCCGGACCTGCCGGTGGACGTGATCGCAGGCGATCCCATGGCCGGCGGCCTGGTCCCACCGGCCATGCTGCGGCTGCTCAGGCTCGCGCTGGGGTCGTCGCACGTGCACGAGCTGCCCGGTGTCGGGCACAGCCCGAACCGCGACGACCTGGACCGCCTCCTCGCGCTCCTGCGGCAGATCCTCGACTAGGTGGCCGGGGTGCTCCCGGGAGACGCGCGGCGCACGGCGATCGCGCGCTCGTAGGCCTCCACGTAGCGCGGCGCGGACGCCGACCAGGAGAAGTCCCGGGCCATCGCCTGGCGGATCACCCGCTCCCAGCGGGCCGCGTCCCGGTACGACGCGATCGCACGCAGGCCAGCCGCCACGAAGGCCTCGGCGCTCGGCTCGTCGAACACGAACCCGTCGCCCTCGCCCGGGTAATCGTCCGCGTCGGTCACGGTGTCCGCCAACCCGCCCGTGCGACGCACGACCGGCACGGTCCCGTAGCGCATCGCGATCATCTGGCTCTGGCCACAGGGCTCGAACCGGGACGGCATCATCAGCAGGTCACTGCCGGCGTAGATGCGGCGTGCCTCGTCGCGGTCGAAGCGCTCCAGGACCTGCACCGCCCCCGGGCG
>JAKAHX010000129.1 GCA_021814735.1 Chloroflexota bacterium
GCTCGTCCACGAAGCGCCGATAGGCCCCTGAGTCCAGGTACCGCACCAGCGTCGCGCGCGCGCGCTCCCGCTCGGCCCGCCAGGCGTCCGCCAGTGGCTGCAACCCGATCCGCTCGGCGGGCCCGAGGCGGGCGAGATACGCGTCCAGGCCGTCGATGAGCACGTCGAGGTCGCGGACGGCGCCGAGATCGCCCGCCAGCGTCCGGAGACCGCCCACGGACCGGCGGACCCGCCCCCGGCGGAACCCGTCCCCGAAGACGCGCCACGCCGCGCGCATGCGGCGGGTGGCCACGCGCATCTTGTGGAGGTCCTCGGGGTCCTCCCCGCTGCGTGTCCCAGGCTCCGCCACGAGCATCCGCGCCAGGTGGAACCGCAGGACCTTGCGGCCAGCTTCGGCGAAGGCGTCGTCCGCGGTCACGCCGGGTGATCGTCCGACGGAGCGGAGGAGCTCCTCGGCGGCCTCCGACAGCGACCGCGCGGGGCGTTCGGACGCGGAGGCGTCGGCCCGGGCCACCGCCCGTCCCGGCGCGGGCGGCTCCTGCGCCGCCCGCCCCGCAGCACCGGGCTCGCCCTCGCCCGCCGGTGCGTCGGCCCGCCCCTCGGCCAGGTCGCGGGCCTCCTCGAACTTGGACTTCGCCGATGGGCGCACGCCGCCGGTCCGCTCGATGGCCGCCGCCAGCCGACCAAGGATCGTCTCGTCCCCGTGGTGGAGCTCCACCTCCAGCGCGGCGTAGCCGCCCAGGCGACGACCGCCCGAGAGGACCTCCACGTCGTCGGCGCTCAGTTCAGCGGCACCGTCCGGCGCGGTCACTTCCCGGACCCGACGGCGCTGCCTGATGACGAACCGCTCGCCCAGGGCGCGGTCGCCGACGATGCGCAGCAGGAAGTCCCGGGCGTCGCTCTCCGGCCAGGTGCGTGGGTTCAGGCCCTCGTCCGCCGGCCCCTCGATCTCCTCGCGGCGGTGCAGCGCACCATCGGCAGGCGTGAGCGACTTGAGCCCGGCGACAGCGCGGCCGCCACGCAGGCGGATGCGCGCGGCGTAGCCGGCGCGTTCCACGGCCCGGTCCGCGGTGTCCACGTAGCGGTCCTCCACGAGCGCCTCCCGCCACTCGCCTCCGCTGAACCCGGCCACCTCCGCGGCCCGCAGGAGCCGGTCCAGGGCCGCCCGGTCCGTCACGTCGTACTTGAGCTCTACCTCGACGGGCGCGGATCCGGCACTGCTGGAGCCGGACGCGGCACCGACGGGCGCGGGTCCGGCACCGCTGGAGCCGGACGCGGCACCGCTGGAGGTGGGTCCGGAAGCGCCGGAGTCCTGCGCGGCACCGGAGGTCGCGGCCGAGGCACCGGCGGAGCGCGGCACGCGATCGGGTGCGGTCACGCGGGGCCGCCAACCGACTCGAGCGCCCGGGCCATCATCGTCTCGAACGTGTCGACGCCCGTCGGGTCGGTCGTCGTCGCCTCCGCGCGCCGCCACACGCCGTCGGCGCCCAGGTCCCACGCCCGCCGGTCGTCCCGCAGCATGACGTCCAGCACGTCGCGCAGCCGCTCCTGCAGGGCGGGATCGTCCACGGGCGTCACTGCCTCCACGCGGCGGTCGAGGTTGCGCTCCATCATGTCGGCCGACCCGATCGAGAACTCCTCCTCGCCGCCGTTGCGGAAGTAGAAGATCCGCGAGTGCTCCAGGAAGCGCCCCACCACGGAGCGCACGCGGATCGTCTCGCTCACGCCCGGCAGGCCGGGGCGCAGCGAGCAGATGCCGCGCACCAGCAGATCGACCTGGACGCCTGCCTGGCTCGCCCGGTAGAGCGCGCGGATGATCGCGGGGTCCACGATCGCGTTGAGCTTCATGACGATCCGCCCGCCACGGCCGGCGGCCTGGTGCTCGATCTCGCGCTCGATGCGGGCGAGGACCCCCTCGCGGAGCCCGAACGGCGCGACCAGGATCCGGCGGAAGGATCGCTGCCGGGACAGCCCGGTCAGGAAGTTGAACAGGTCGGTCACGTCGGCGCCCAGCTCGGACCGGCAGGTCAGCAGGCCGAGGTCGACATAGATGCGGGCGGTCTTGGTGTTGTAGTTGCCCGTGCCGATATGGACGTACCGGCGCAGGCCCCGTCCCTCGCGTCGGACCACCAGCATCGTCTTGGAGTGCGTCTTCAGCCCCACCAGGCCGTAGACCACGTGGGCGCCCGCCTGCTCCAGTGCCCGCGCCCAACCGATGTTGGCCTCCTCGTCGAAGCGCGCCTTGAGCTCGACCAGCACGACCACCTGCTTGCCCTGCTCGGCCGCGCGGATGAGCGCCTGCACGATGGGGGAATCGCCGCTGGTGCGGTAGAGCGTCTGCTTGATGGCCAGGACGTCCGGATCGTCCGCCGCCTGCTCCACGAAGCGCTGGACGGTCCGCGCGAACGACTCGTAGGGGTGGTGGACCAGGATGTCACCCGCGCGGATCGCGGCAAAGACGTCCACCGGCTCGTCCGGGTCCGCGGGTGCCAGGCGGCTCGGCGTGACCGGGTTCCACGGCGGCAGCTGGAGGCTCGGCACGTCCAGGTCGGCGATCTCGAAGAGGGCCGTCAGGTCGAGCGTGCCGGCCAGGTCGTACACGTCCTCGGGCGCGCACTGCAGGCCTCGCTCCAGGATCGCGCGCGTCTCGGGGGGCATGGAGCGCTCGACCTCGAGGCGCACGACCTCGCCGAAGCGGCGTCGCCGCAGCTCCTCCTGGATCGCGAGCAGCAGGTCGTCCGCCTCGTCCTCCTCGATCGCCAGGTCCGCGTTGCGGGTGACCCGGAACAGGTGGTGCTCCAGGATCTCCATGCCCGGGAAGAGGATGTCCAGGTTCTCGGCGATCACCTGCTCGAGCAGCATGTAGGTCCGCACGCCGACCTCGAGCAGCCGAGGCAGGACGGGCGGCACCTTGATCCGCGCGAAGCCACGCTCGCCGGTCTCGGGGTTCCGGACCGTCACGGCGAGCGACAGCGACAGGTTGCTGATGTAGGGGAACGGGTGGCCGGGATCCACGGCCAGGGGGGTCAGGACCGGGAAGATCTCGTCGATGAAGCGCTGTCGGAGCTCCAGGTGCCGCTCCGGTCGCTCGGACCAGCTGACGATGCGGATCCCGTGCCCGGCCAGCTCGCGCCGGACCTGCGCCCAGGTCTCCGAGTGCTGGGCCACCATGGGCAGGACCTTGGCCCGGATGGCGCGCAGTGTCTCCGCCGGGCTGAGCCCGTCCGGCGTGCGCTGCGCCCCGCCGGCCGCCATCTGCTGCTTGACGCCGGCGACGCGGACCTGGAAGAACTCGTCGAGGTTGCTGGCGAAGATGGCCAGGAACCTGGCTCGCTCCAGGAGCGGGTTGCGCTCGTCGATCGCCTCGTGGAGCACGCGGGCGTTGAAGTCGAGCCAGCTCAGCTCGCGGTTGGTGTACGGCATCGCCGGGGCGTGCCGTTCCCGCCTGCCGGTGCGCTGGGTGCCGGCGGCCGGACCACCGGAGGGACGGACGGCGGTCATGGCGCGCTCAGGGTTCCGGCTCGTACCGCCGATCGCCGGTCACCGGGTCGTACCAGACCCGGAGCCGCTGGCCGGTGGTGGGATCGTCGAAGACCTCGTCCGTGCGCTCGTACCGCCCCCGGCCGCTCCCGGGGCCCTGCGCGGGCGCGGACCCCGTGCCCCAGGACGGGCCCGCGGTCGGCGTGGAGCCGGTGGCGGAACCCGCCCCCGGGTGCGCGCGGTAGCGAGCCTGCTCGTACAGGGCGACCAGCAGCAGCACGGCGCCGACGATGAGCAGCCAGGACCCGCCGGCGGGCTCGCCGGCGACGATGATCGCCACCCCGGCCAGGAAGCCGAGGCCGCCCATCAGCCCCAGGAGCCCCCGCAGCAGCTGCGAGAGATCCGTGCTGCCCATCGTCACCCCCGGCGCCGTCGTCCGTGCCGCCCGCACCAGCCCCCGGTCAGCGGGGCTGGTCGTACCCCGAGGGCCCCGCCTCGATGACCACGGCCGTGCCGTACGCGACGATTTCGGTCATGGTCTGGCCCATCTCGGAGCTGTCGAAGCGCATGGAGAGGATCGCGTTGGCGCCCATGGCCGTGGCGTTCGCGACCATCCGGTCGATGGCGTGCTTGCGGGCATCCTCCAGGAGTTCCGTGTACTCCTTGATCTCGCCGCCCACGATGGAGCGCAGCCCGGCGGCGACGTTGCCGGCGAGGCCGCGGCTGCGGACCACCACCCCGAAACACTGCCCCTTGGTCTCGGCCACGCGGTACCCGGCGATGAAGTTGGTCGTGCTGATGATCACGGCGGTGCTCTCCTAGCGCTCCGTGGCGAGGCGCATCGCGCGGCGCGCCTCGTCCTCCGGACAGGGGCAGTTCTCGCGGAGCTGCTCGAAGGTATAGAAGCCCGTGTGGTGACCATCCGCCCAGGTCGGGGCGATGGCGTAGTTCCCCACCAGCTGGACGTCGACCAGGCGCGTCTGGTCGGGCGTCAGCGTCGGCGACGTGTCCAGCCAGCCCGGCATGCCGGCTTCGCCGCGGCAGTACGCGCACGGGCACAGCCATCGCAGCGTGACCGTGTCGTATTCCGTGTGGTGGCCGTCGGCCCAGTCGATCTCCAGTCGCCCGGCAGCCCGGTCGACGTGGATGCGGGTGGGTACGAGGTATTCGCCGCCTGTCGTGTAGCTGGAGGGCATGCAGCGATTGTAGCGGGGCCTGCACGGGATCCCCGGGCTACACTCGCCCCACGAGTCCCGCGCCGCCGGTCGCCGACCGGCATGCGCTGCGCGCGGCGCCACGCACCGGAAGGGATCCATGACCAGAGCACCCAAGCCATCCGACCTGTACGACCTGCGCGTGCCCACCGAGGTCCGGCTTTCCCCGGACGGGCGATGGGTCGCCTTCACCGTGAAGTCGACGGCCCCCGGGCAGGCCGACTATCGCGAGGCGGTGTGGCTGGTGCCGGCGGACGGGTCCGCGCCGGCCCGCCAGCTCACCCTCGGGTCGCGCCACGACACCCATCCGCGCTGGAGTCCCGACGGCACCCTCCTGGCGTTCCTCTCGGATCGCTCGGCCGTGCTGCAGGCGGGGGGCGGCGCGGTCAGCGCGGAGGAGCGGCCCGGTGGCGCCGAGGGTCCGGTCGCACCGCCCGCCGCGCAGCCCCTCGCCGACGGCGAGGCGTCGCAGGTCTGGCTGCTGCCGATGTCCGGCGGGGAGGCCCGGCAGCTGACCCACCTGCCGCATGGCGTGCAGGACCTGGGCTGGAGCCCGGACGGCGCCCGCCTGTGCGTGCTGAGCACCTCGGAGACCACCACCCGGCCAGACCGCCGGCGCCGCGCTCCCGGGGAGCCACCGCTGTCGGACTACCGGTTCATGGACCGGCTGCAGTACCAGTACAACGGGGCCGGGTTCGTCCATGACCGGTTCACGCACCTCTGGCTGGTGGAGGCCGAGAGCGGCGAGGCACGCCGGCTGACCCGTGGCGCGTACAACGACGGCAGGTTCGACTGGAGTCCCGACGGGCGGCAGATCGTCTTCGAGTCGCGCCGGCACCGGGATCACGACCTGGATTGGCAGCAGGACCTCTTCCTGCTCGACGTCGAGTCGACACGGGTCACCCGGTTGACCGGCGGTCGCGGCCGGCGCGAGTTCTCGGCGCCGGCATGGAGCCCGGACGGCCGGTGGATCGCCGCGATCGGACACCGCTACCAGGGCCGAGGCCCCGCCCGCCACGACGTCTGGCGCTTCGCCGCCGCGG
>JAKAHX010000130.1 GCA_021814735.1 Chloroflexota bacterium
CGGCGCCGTGGAGCAGGCCGGCCGGTGCCATGTCGTTGACGTAGGGCTTGTCGCCGAGGGCCAGCTCGCGGCCCCGGTACCGGGCGGTGCGGGAGCCCACGCGCCCGCTGGTGTCGATCTCGGGCAGCGGCGCCCCGCGACGCGCGGCGGCGGCGAGCTGCACGGCGTCGATGATCTTCACGTAGCCCGTGCAGCGGCAGAGGTTGCCGGCCAGGGCGTGCGCGATCTCCTCGCGCGACGGGTCCGGGTTGCGGGAGAGGAGCGCCTCAGACTTCATCACGATGCCGGGCGAGCAGAACCCGCACTGCGACGCCCCGGCCGCGACGAAGGCGCCGGCCCAGCGATCCCGATCGGCCGCGGTGAGGCCCTCCTGGGTCACGATCGAGCGGCCGGCCGCCCGCGTGGCGGGCTGCGCGCAGGAGACCGCGGCGCGGCCGTCGATCAGCACGGTGCAGGCCCCGCAGGATCCCTCGGGAGCACAGCCGTCCTTGACCGACGTGATGCCGAAGGTCTCGCGCAGGAGCTCCAGCAGGGTGCCATCGGGGCGGACGTCCGCGGCGGCCGGCATCCCGTTCAGGGTGAAGTCGATGTGCACGAGCCCCCCGGCCGGCTGCTGCGTTCCTGCCACGACCATCACTCCCGTCCTGTTGCCATGCCGTCGTGCCCGCCCCGGGACCCGGAGTCCCGGGGCGACGCGTCGGCTGCTGCCGCCGGAGCCAGGCGGCGCCGGGTCACGGGATGAACCGCGTCCCGGTCTCCCCGCGCAGGGCGCGGGCGATGTGCTCCGGACTCGTGATCAGCGCTTCCTTGCCTCCTGCTTCCAGGTACCAGATGACCGCCTGGACCTTGGGGCCCATCGACCCCTTGTGGAAGTGCCCCTGCGCCAGGTACTCCTTCGCCTGCGCCAGCGTGACCGTGTCCAGCAGCTGCTGGTCCGGCTTGCCGAAGTTCAGGGCCACCTTCTCCACGGCGGTGGTGATCAGGAACAGGTCCGCCCGGAGATCGCGGGCGATCACCGACGCGGCGTAGTCCTTGTCGATGACCGCCTCGACACCCGACAGCTCCCCATTCTCCTCCACCACGGGAATCCCGCCCCCGCCCGACGCGATGACGGTCACCCCGGCGCGAAGGAGCGTGAGGATCGCCTCGAACTCGATGAGCCGCTTCGGGATGGGCGAGGGGACCACGCGACGCCACCCGCGGCCTGCGTCCTCCACCACGCGCCAGCCGTCGCTGGCCGCGTGCTCCTTTGCCTGCGCCTCGTCCATGAACGAGCCGATCGGCTTGGAGGGTGCCTGGAAAGCCGGGTCGTCCCGGTCCACCAGGGTCTGCGTGACGACGGTGGCGGCTGCCTTCTGGATCCCGCGCCGGTGGAACTCGTTGTGCAGGGCCTGCTGGAACATGTACCCGATGGAGCCCTGCGTGTCGGCCCCGCAGTAGTCGAGCGGCACGTCGTGCAGCTCGCCGCGCGAGAGCTCGGAGCGCCGGAGGATGAAGCCCACCTGCGGGCCGTTGCCGTGGGTCAGCAGGACGTCCCAGCCCTGCTCGATCATCCCCGCGATGTGGCGGCTGGACTCCGCCGCCGCCGCGTACTGGTCGGGGATGGTCTGGTGATCCTTGTCCTTGATGAGCGAGTTGCCGCCGACGGCGACAACCGCGACCTTGCTCATACCGTCATGCCTCGCCAGCTGGTCCGGGTGGACGTCGTCCCTGCTTCCGGTGCGCCGGGGTGCCGCCCCTCACGGCACAGCACCCCGGTCGGCGCCGGTCCTACCGCATCGTGAGGGCCATGACGGCCTTCTGGACGTGGAGCCGGTTCTCCGCCTCGTCGTACACCACCGAGTGCGGGCCGTCGATGACCTCGTCGGTCACCTCGATGTTCCGGTCCGCGGGGAGCGGGTGCATGAAGAGTGCGTCGGGCGAGGCCAGCGCCATCCGACGGCCGTTGGTGATCCAGTCCTTGTAGCGCCCGGTGATCTCGGTGCCCTCGGCGTCGTCCTTGGCCACGAGCAGGGGGCCCCAGCTCTTGGCGTAGATCACGTCGGAGCCCTTGAACCCGGCGTCGAAGTCGTCCATCAGCTCCAGGCTGCCGCCCGAGCGCCGCGCGTTCTCGCGGGCCTGGTCGACGAGTTCCGGCACCAGCTTGAATTCCGGCGGGTGCACCAGGCGCACGTTCATCCCGAACCGCGTGGCCAGCAGGGTCAGGTCGATCGGTGCGCTCATCGGCTTCTGGTAGCTGGACGCGTACGCCCAGCTCACCGTGAGTGTCTTCCCGCGCGGATCGCCGAGCTTCTCCTGGATCGTGAAGAGGTCGGCGAGCACCTGGAACGGGTGGAACAGGTCGCACTGCATGTTGAGCACGGGCACGCGGCTCGCCGCGGCCACGTCGTTGATGTACTTGTTGCCCTCGCCCCAGGTGACGTGGCGGATCGCGATCCCGTCGTTGTAGCGGCCGAGGATCTCCCCAATCTCCTTGGGCGTGTCCCCGTGCGCGATCTGGGTGGTGCGGCTCTCGATGAACTCGGCATGCCCGCCCAGCTGGGCCATGCCCGACTCGAACGAGCCGCGCGTCCGAGTGCTCGAGAAGAAGAACAGCATGGCCAGCACGCGATCCCGGAGGAGCGGGTGCGGGATGCCCAGGGCACGCTCGCGCTTCAGCTGCGCGGCGACCTCGAGCGCCGTCTGGAGCTCTTCCTTGGACCAGTCCTGGGTGCCGATGAGGTCCCGACCGCGGAGGTTCGTCTGCATCGTCGTCGTCCCGGGCTACTCGGCCGCGCCGAGGATCAGGGCCAGCATCCCCATCTTGAGCACGACGCCGTTGAAGGCCTCCGCCCAGTAGCGCTGGTGGCGGGTCTGGTCCACGTCGGGCAGGAGCTCGTCCATCCGCGGGAGGGAGTGGAGGATGATCGAGCTGCGCTTGGCCTTGTCGCGCAGCAGCTCGCGGGTGACGCAGTACTGCGGCGGCGTGAGCCCGACCTTGTCACCGCGCTCCTGGCGCGACGCGGTGTAGTCCGCCTGCACGACGGGCTCCATGTAGATGACATCGGCCTGGTCGATCACGTCTCGGACGTCGCCGGCCTCCTCGTAGTCCACGTTGAGGAGGTCGAGCTCGGCCTTGAACTCGGGCAGCAGGCTCATGTCCGGCGGGCCGACCACGATCGCCTTCGCGTCGAACTGCGAGAGGGCGTACAGGATCGAGTGCATCGTCCGCATGCGCATGTCGCCGACGAGCACGTAGGTCAGGCCGTCCAGGGTCCCCTTCTCGTGGAGGATCGTGTAGAGATCCGTGAGGACCTGCGTGGGATGCTCGCCCCAGCCGTCGCCGCAGTTGATGACGGGCACGCTCGCCCACTTGGCGGCCTCGGCCGGCGCACCCTGCTGGAAGTGGCGGATCGCGATGACGTCCGCGTAGTACTCCAGCATGTGGAAGGTGTCCTTGATCGACTCCTGGTAGAAGTCGCCGGCGCGGGTCATCTTCGCGTCGGAGAAGCCGAGCACGCTGCCGCCGAGGCGGAGCATCGCGGCCTCGTGGGAGAGCCGGGTGCGCGTGCTCGGCTGGTAGAACGCCGTCAGCATGGTCTTGTTCTTCAGCAGGTCCGTGTTGCGGCGGTCGCGCGCGAACGGACGCAGGTCGTCCGCCACCTGGAAGACCCGGAAGAACTCGTCGCGGCTGAAGTCCTTGAGCGACAGGATGTCGCGGCCGGCGAAGCTCCGCATGGTCTGGGATCCCTCCTGTGGGTCGATTGATGGATCGGTCGGGTGCTGGTCGGTCGACTGCGGGAACCCGGCGGCGGCCGGGGGCGGCGCTCAGGTGCTCACGGCCGGCGCTTCCCTCTGTGCACGCTCGCGACCCGGCGGCGATCCGAAGTCCGGGCCCGTGGCGCCGAGCTGGCTGACACGGCGGATGACGTGGAACCGGAAGTGCCCGGGGGTGAAGTAGCTGACCGAGTAGTCGACCACGCGCCCATCGGTCGCGAACAGCTGCGCGGTGAAACGAAGCAGCGGATCGCCCACCTGCAGGTGCATGGCCCGTGCCAGCTCCGGGTCCGCCGCCTCCGCCACGAGCTCCGTGTACGAGTGCTGCAGCGGCGGGTCACCGCGCCAGAGCAGCAGGTCCAGGACGGACCCGTCGAACGCCTCGCGCAGGTCGTTCGGGTCCAGGATGTCCGCAGGCACCACGTCGACCAGGAAGGCGATGCGCTCCTCCCCGGTCATGATCACGCGCCGCACCGCGACCACGGCCGACCCGTCCGGCACGCGCAGGAGCTCCGCCTCCGTGGCGCTCGCGCGACGCTCGACGATCTCGCACTCCCCCATGTGGATCTCGACCCCGATGCGCTGCGCGAGCGTCTCGATGCTCTCGAGCTGCTCCAGGCCCGCTTCCATCATGGGGCCCGCCGGGCTCACGAAGGTCCCGACCCCGTGGCGCCGGACGATGAGGCCGCTGTGCTCGATCTGGGAGAGTGCCTCGCGCAGGGTGGCGCGGCTGACGCCCAGGCGCTCGCTGAGGATCGCCTCGGAGGGGAGCAGCCCGTCCTCGCCGGCCAGGGTGCCGGACTGGATGCCGTCCACGATCTCGAGCGCTGCCTGGCGAGCGAGTGTCGGGCTGCGGCGGACCATCCTCGTGCCTCTCGTGCACCCGGGCCGGGTGCGCTCGGAGCGCCAGACGTTGGTCGTCTGACATCTCCCCTTGTAGCCACAATCGGCATCCCTTCCCAAGTGCCATTCGGCCCCTTGTACCGCCGGCGGCCCCACGGCTCCCCGCCGTGTTGCCGGCCCGCAGCACCCGTTGCTCCGGCCCTGGCCGGCGATCAGCGGCCGTTCCGGTGGAGGCCCGACACCTTCCGCCGGCCCCGCATCCGGGCTAAGCTTCGACAACGTGCCATATGGCACTTGGGATGCACCGCACATGGTGCCACAAACATCGACGCAAATGTCAGATGACTAGCGTCTGACACCCAGCGGCAGAGTCGGCGGCGCGATGGGTCCACTGCACCGGTCACATGCCTCACCGCCCTGGGCGGCCGATCGCCTGGTGATCGGCCGGCCGTCATCCAGTGTCGCCTTCGACCCGCCTCCCCCGCACCCGGCCGCTGGTGGGCACCCAGCCGGGCCGGGATCCGCAGCCGCGCCGGGAGCCGCGGGGTCGCCGGAGTCCGCGCGCCGGTGACTGGGCCCGCGGCGGCGACCAGGAGCCGCACCGACTGGCGCCTCTTCCTCTTCGGCTGGCTGGCCCTGCCGGGTGCGCTCGCGGGAGCGCTCGTGGTGGGGGCGGCCATGATGTGGGCCTTCGGCGCCAACCCGCTGACCGGCTACCAGGCCCTGGTGACCGGCGCCTTCGGCAGCAGCTACGCGCTGGGCGCCACGGCCGTCAAGTCGGCCCCCCTGCTGCTGGTGGCGGTGGGGATCTGCATCGCCTTCCGGGCCAACGTCTTCAACATCGGCGGCGAGGGCCAGATCGCGATGGGCGGCCTCGCGAGCGCGGCCGTCGCGCTCGCCGTGCCCGGCCTGCCCAGCGTGGTGCTGATCCCCCTGGTCCTGCTCGCCGGCGCTGCTGGCGGGGCGGTCTGGGGTGCCATCCCCGGCGCCTTCAAGGCCTACTTCAACGTCAACGAGATCCTGAGCACGATCATGCTCAACCTCGTGGCCGTGCAGTTCATGAACTACCTGCTGGCAGGGCCGATGGTCGACCGGTCGGCCTTCTCGACAGGCGGGCTCATCCCGGAGAC
>JAKAHX010000131.1 GCA_021814735.1 Chloroflexota bacterium
GAGACTTGCGTCCTGCCTCATCCTCCCCGACGCGCGGACCCGGCGTCCAGAGCCGACCGGCCGTCGTCACCCGGGCATACGGCACGTCTCGCGGCCACCTGGCCACGCGCGCCGCGATCCCACAGGCCCGCGCCGGCCACGGCCGCCCGCCGCCGCCCGACGGTCACGGCCGCCCGCCACGCGCGCGGCCCCGCGCCACCGGGCCGGGGTGGCGTCAGCCCGGAGGCCGCTGCCCGACCTGCGTGAGAGCGAGCCGATAGAGCGCCACCCCGTCGCGGCCCGTGGCGGACGAGCGCACGGCGGCAAGGTCGGCGAGCAGCGACTCCTCGAGCCGTGAGCCCGCCAGCGCGTCCATGGTGCGGGCGGCGTGCGCCGCGAACCGCAGGGCCTGGAGCGTCTCCGGGCGCGACGGATCGTCCCAGTACCAGGCGTCCGACGCGAACATGGCCAGGCGCGACGACTGGGCAGCGAGCACGCCAGCGAGCAGCCTCGCGGCCCCGTGCGCCGACCGCGGTCGCCCACCGCGCGTGGTGTGGCCGGGGGTCCCCGCCGTGCGCCGCGCCCGACCCTCCGGCGCATCGGCGCGCGCCGCCGGAGCGTCTGCCTCTGCCAGCACGCGTGCCACGTAGGCGTCCGGTCGCGCGTATCCCGAGGCCACGTCCACGTACCCGTCACGAGCCTGCCAGGGATCCACGCCAAGCGGCGCGACCAGCGCATCGGTCAGCGTGTCGATGGCGCCGGACAGACGGTCGAAGGCCAGGCGCAGGGGTTGCTTCCACCGTCCGTCCACCGCGTCCGGGCACTGGGCCATCCAGCGCAGGACGCCGTGATGGCAGGACCAGCTGGTCCGTTCGTGGATGGTCATCACCGGCAGCGCCGGCAGCTCGTCCTGCGCGAGGAAGTGGCCGAGCGGCGCCACTTCCAGGTGCGGATCGCTCGCGTCGCTTCCGTACCAGCTCGTGAGGCGCGCCAGGAAGAGCTCGCGAAACTGCTGGTGGTGTCCGTACAGCTCGCCGTCGGATGCGATCAGACCGAGCGCCGGCTGGCCACCGTGGAGCGGCTCGGCCAGTCGGGGCAGGACCCGGGTCCGAACGAACTCGTCCGCGTTCTGCGTCGCGGCGGGGTCGAAGCTGACGGCACTCGACAGGTCCCGGTCGTAGAAGACGACGATCACGGAGTGCCCGCCCCCGACCTCGACGCGGTACGGACGCCGCGTGTCGAGGCTCCCGTCCGTGCCGGCCTGCCACGGAGCCAGGATCGTGTAGCGGATCCCCTCCTCGGCGCAGATCCGCAGCGTTGGCAGGTCCACCGCGGTCTCCGGCAGCCAGAGGCCGGCCGGCTGTCGACCGAAGCGCAGCTCGAAGTCGCGGATGCCCCAGCGGATCTCGGTCCGGCGGTCCCGCAGCGACGCCAGCGGCAGGATCGAGTGGTGCCACGCCTGAGCGATCGCGTTGGTGCCGTCGTCCTGGGAGACGATCGCGTCGTGGAGCTCGGGATGGTGCTCGCGCAGCCAGGTGGCGAGCGCAGGGCCCAGGTTCCAGCCGATGCGACGAAAGTTGCCGCGCAACGCGTTTGGCGCATAGCAGTCGTCGGTGACCCGCTCCGTCCAGTCGCGCGCGGGAGCGGCGGTCTCGTCCGGCGGGATCGTGCCGCTGAACGGGTCGCGTCGGTCGGGCTGGTAGAAGTGCCCGTGCACCGCGAGCCGGGGCCGGGTCATCCGGGACACCACCCTCCCGCCCGGGCACCGACGCCGCCCGCCGCGTGGGCCACGCCCCGCCGCGGGGAGGTGGCGCGGCGCCTCATGCGGGCCGCGACGCGCCGAGTTCCTCGGCCCGGTGGTCCCGCGAGGAGGCGACCTCGAAGCGCACCATCACCGTCTGCGATCCCCCCGGCGCCAGGTCGAGCGGCCACCGCAGGAGCAGACAGCTTCCCTGGTACTGCCGCTCGAAGCCGGCCTCGGAGTTGGAGACCGTCTCCACGGGGTACCAGGCGACCGATGCCGGCGGTGTCGGCACGGCCAGGACCTGCGCGCCCTCGAAGTCGTTCCCGAAGCGCAGCCACGGCAGGATCCCCGCGTCCGCGCTCGAATCGTGCGGGTACCGCGCCGGTGGGGCGGCGATCGCCGCCCCTGCGCCCGGTCCGGCGGCGTCCATCGCCGCCCCTGCGCCCGGTCCGGCGGCGTCCATCGCCCCCGACGCGGCCCGTCGCTGATACGCGGGCTCGAGCGCTGCCCCCGGACCAGGGGCCGGGGCACTCGGTGCAGGCACCGTGTAGTGGGCGGCCGGGTTGGCGCCACCACCCGCCAGGTCCACGTTCCACTCCAGCACGAGGTCTGCGGCGATCGGCGTGCTGCCCCGGTGCTCGATCGTCACCTCGACCTCGGTCGACGGGTCCATGCGCCCGCCGCCGAGGCGCAGTGTCTTGCGGACCCGGACGGGCTGGCCCGCGATCGCGCCGTCGCGCTCCGCGACGAGCCCGTCGTCGACCAGGGCCACCAGGCGGTACGGATCGTCCACCAGGTCGCCGAGCTCGCGGTGATCCTGGCGGCGGAAGGCCGCCGTCTCCGTGTCGCGGGCAACCACGTGCAGCAGTGCCGACCGTCGCTCGTGCCGGTCATAGACCAGGTGCCGGCTGAGCCCGGGCTCCTTGGTCATCACCAGGTCGTGGATCGTCTTGGGTGCCCCCGAGACCGGCACTTCCCCGGGCGTCGTGTCCCCCGCGTTCGCCGGTTCCTGCATCCCGGCCGCGGACGCGTCGGGGTGGCTGCCGCCGGCCGCCTCGTGGGCGCGCAGCGTGGCATGGTAGGCCTCGGGCCGTCGGCGCATCACCGACGCCAGCGCGACGCGCGTCGCCCGCAGGTCCCAGCTGCCGATCGCGGCGCCGTCCGCCAGGTCGACGACCACGACCTGGCCGGCGCCGGCCAGGTAGGCCTCGGGGATGCCATCGAGGTCCGCGTCCAGGAGGGACGCGCCGCGGGCCGGGGCGTCACCGAGCGGCACCCGTCGTCCCGCCCCGTCGCTCCGATCGTGCCCGGCCCCCCCGCCTGCGGGCGTCCGACCGGCGGCCGCCGCGACCGCGCGCTCGTTCGCCGCCGTGGGGGTTCCATCCGCCCAGGGCAGGCGCGCCCCATCCGGCCCTTCGGCAGCCGCGCGAAGCTCGTCCGCGATGTCCTCGGCCGCGATCAGGTGCGCGTGCGTTGCCAGGCGCATGTGCACGATGTAGATCCCGCCGAAGAGCCCGTGCCAGTAGCAGTCGTTGGACTGGCCCCGGTACAGGTGATCCCGGGCCGCCTCCTTCGCCGGCCCGTCCGGCATCGCGGCAACCTTCTCCGACACGCGGAGCATCTGCTTGTGCAGGTCGTTGATCTCGCGATAGCGAGCCTGGAAGTTGCGCCAGAAGCCACCTCGAAGGAACCGCTTCTCCGGCAGGTCCTGCTCGAACGCACGCTTCACGAGGCTCGTGTAGACGGTCGATTCGTGGGCCGGGAGCGCCCACTCGCCCATCTCGATGTACGAGGCGGTGGGGACGTAGACGCGGCCGGCCGGGGGCTCCCGGTCGAGCCAGTCGGACGGTGTGGTCGTGGTCAGCCACCCGTTGTTCGCCTCGAGCAGCTCGAAGAAGCGGTCGATCCAGCGGCCGGGCCCCCAGCAGTGCTCGTAGGTCCCCGGCCATGCACCGAACTTCTCGCCGTCGTCGCCCATCATCCCAAGGCGCCGGCCATCCTCGGTGGCGCGGTCGCGCAGGTAGGTGATGACGTCCTCCGGCGAGCCGAACGGGATCCGGTACCGCAGTCCCTGCTCGGTGCCGAAGACCCGCAGCAGCCGGCCCTGGTCCTCCGTGACGTAGGCGCCCCACATGTCATCCTCGGGCACGGCGGCCGAACGGAAGTGGTTGTCGTCGAGGATGGTCCACTCGTACCCGGCGTCGGCGAGCACCGATGGGAGCTGCGGTTCCCAGACCCGCTCGGCCAGCCACGCCCCGCGGGGGCGACGTCCGAAGAGGCGCTCCACCTCGTCCGCCATGCGCACGAGCTGGCCATGCCGGTCGCGATCCGGCAGCGAGGCCAGCACGGGTTCGTAGTAGCCGCCGCCGAGCACTTCGACCTGCCCCCGCGCCACCAGCGCCGCCAGCAGCTCGATCGCGCTCGGCCGCTCGGCCTGGATCCACTCGATCAGGGGGCCGGTGTAGTGGAGGGCGATCCGGACGCCTGGGTGCCGGTCGAGCGCCTCCAGCAGCGGCTCGTAGGCATGCCGGTAGACGTCCTCGAACACCCAGCCGAAGTTGCCGATCGGCTGGTGATTGTGGATCGCGAGCGCGAGTGCGATGCGGCCGCCCACCGGCCCTCCTCCGTCTCCTCGTTCCGTGCCGCCGGCGGGTCAGGCGCCGGCGCCCACCGCCCCCGTCGTGTCAGGTCCGCCGGGACCGGGCGTCGGCACGGGCTGGGAGCCGTCTCCACCCGGCGGCAGCGCTCCGTCGAGGACAGGGCCGGACGCGGAGCGTCTGCGCGCCGCGCCGTCGCCGGAGGCCGAACGCCTGGCCGCCCGGCGACCCGGCCGTCCTGCCGCTGGCCCACGGGCCGCCGGCATGTAGAGCTGCTCGATGTATTCCTGGAGCATGCGGGTCGTGGAGAACTCCCAGGCGGTGGCCCGGATCGACGCACGAACGGTGCGGAGCCACGCGGCGGGCAGGCCCTCCCGATCGCGCTCGTAGTAGCGCGGGACCACTTCCTGCTCGAGGATCCGGTAGAGCTCGCTGGCGTCCGCCCAGTCCTGGGCGCCCTCGTCCGGGCTGTTGTCGCGCCCGCCGATCGCCCAGCCGTTGTCGCCGTGCCAGCCCTCGTCCCACCAGCCGTCGAGCACCGAGAGGTTCACCACGCCGTTGACGGCCGCCTTCATGCCGCTCGTCCCGGATGCCTCGAGCGGCCGGCGCGGGTTGTTGAGCCACACGTCCACGCCCTGGATCAGGAACCGCGCGACC
Organism: Chloroflexota bacterium; assembly: GCA_021814735.1. GTDB lineage: Bacteria > Chloroflexota > Limnocylindria > Limnocylindrales > CSP1-4 > JAJYNJ01. Next base: position 4,978 of record JAKAHX010000131.1, read on the forward strand.
CGCATGTCGTAGTCCTCGAGCATGAAGACGCGGCCCTTCAGACGTGGCGAGCGGCTGCGTTCCCAGATCTCCTGGATGACGCGCTGACCTGGCCGGTCCGCCGGGTGTGCCTTCCCGGCGAAGACCACCTGTACCGGGCGCTCGGGATCCCAGAGGATGCGCACCAGTCGCTCCTCGTCGGTAAAGAGGAGCGCGGCGCGCTTGTAGGTCGCGAAGCGCCGGGCAAAGCCGATGGTGAGGATGGCCGGGTCCAGGACGTGGCCGACCGCCTCCAGTTCCTCCGGCGGTTCGCCGTGGCGGGCCAGCTGCTTCAGCAGCCGCCCCCGGGCGAAGTGCGCGAGCTCGAGTTTCTGGTGCGTGTGTGCCGTCCAGAGCGGCCGGTCGGCGATCTGGTCCACGCGGTCCCAGAAGCGGCGCGCCCGCACCTCGGCGTCCAGGTCGTCCAGGTCCGCGCCGTGCTCGTAGTACAGGGCGCGGATGGGGCGCCCCACCCAGCTCGGGACGTGGATCCCGTTGGTGATCCCGAGGATGGGCCGATCCACGACGGACTGCCAGGTCGCGTTCGCGGTCTGCGCATGCAGGTGACTCACGGCGTTCGCGCCGTTCGTCAGTCGGAGGCTGAACGCGGTCATGTCGAACTGGCTCGCGTCACCCTCGACGCCGCGGCCGAGCTCCAGGATCCGGTCCAGGTCCACGCCGTCGGGGCCGCCCAGCGGCGCGGCCACGCGTCGGACCAGCCCCG
>JAKAHX010000132.1 GCA_021814735.1 Chloroflexota bacterium
GGGAGGGTCGCAACGACTTCGGACGGCCCGGATGGGGCGGACCGTGCCCTCCGTCCGGCACCCACCGGTACGTGTTCGAGCTCTTCGCCCTCTCGGCGCCACTCGGGTTACCGGGGTTCCCGTCGGCGGCGGACGTCCGCCGCGCGATGGCGGGGCGAGTGCTCGCCGAGGCGCGGCTCACCGGCACCTACCGCCGCTGACGGGGCCGCCACCCGCCAGCCGGAGACGGGTCCTCGGGCGGCACAGCGGACCCGCGCACGAGCCGCCGCTCATGGCGTATCGCGCGGTGGACCCGGGCCGCTGCCCGGCCCTTCCGTGAGCGCGTACGCTGGAGGCATGCGCAGCGGGTCGGTTCGCGTCTTCCGCGTGGCCGGGATCGACGTGCTCGTCCACGTCAGCTGGCTGGTGATCTTCGGCCTGGTCACCTGGAGCCTGGCCATCGGCTACTACCCGCCGCTGCTGCCGGGCCTGACCTCGGCACAGGCGTGGGTGCTCGGCGCCTTCTCGGCGATCCTCCTCTTCGCCTCGGTCCTCGTGCACGAGCTCGCCCACTCGCTGCTGGCGCGCCACCGTGGGCTCGAGGTGGACTCGATCACCCTCTTCCTCTTCGGTGGCGTCTCGAGCCTCCGGGGCGACGCACCGCGGGCCTCCACCGAGCTGCTGGTCGCGGCGGCAGGGCCGTTGACCAGCTTCGTCCTGGCGGCACTCTTCCTCGTCGGCAGCGCCATCGCCGGCGACCCCCGGCTCGCCGCCGTGCTCGGCTACCTCGGGCTGATCAACGCGCTCCTCGGCGCGTTCAACCTCGTGCCCGGCTTCCCGCTCGACGGAGGCCGCGTGCTCCGGGCCCTGGTCTGGCAGATCACCGGCGACACGCGGCGCGGCCTGGAGGTGGCCGTCGCGGTTGGTCAGCTGGTGGGCTACGGGTTCATGGCCTGGGGCGTCATCCAGGTCCTTGCCGGCAACGCGTTCGACGGGATCTGGATCGCCGTGATCGGCTGGTTCCTGCAGGGCGCCGGCGCCGCCCAGCTCCGCCAGGTCCGTTCAGAGGCACACCTCGGGGCGGTGCGTGTCCGCGACGTCATGCGCGGCGACACGACCGCCGTGGGCCCCAACACCACGGTGGAGGCACTCATCGAGACGTACCTCCTGCCCGGCAACCGGCGCGCCCTGCCGGTCGTCTCGGACGAGCGGGTGGTGGGCATGGTCTCGGTCAGCGACATCCAGGGGGTCCCGGCCGACGAGCGCGCGACGACGCGGGTGGCCGACGTGATGGGCGGGCGCGGGGGCGTGGTGACGGTGACGCGCGACATGCCGCTGGCCCAGGCCCTGCAGGCGATGCTGGCCGGCGACTTCGAACAGGTGCCGGTGGTGGAGGACGGGCAGCTGGTCGGGATGCTGACGCGGGCGGACATCGTCCGCCAGATCCAGCTGCGGGAGGCGCTCCACCTCGAATAGGGCAGGCCACCCGCGACAGTGCGGGTGGCCTGCCCGACCGCTCGCCGGGCCACGCGCGCCCGGGCCGCCCGGGCTCCGGCACCCCGGCGGATCAGGGCGCCAGGCGCAGGATGGCCTGGACCCGCCCGCTCTCCGGCAGGGTGCGCAAGGTGAACCCGACTTTCTCGGCGGTCCGCTGCATCGCGGTGTTGCCGGGAAGGATCTCCGCGCAGATCCACTCGAGACGCTCGTCGCGGCCGATCTCCACCAGCCGCTGGAGCAGCACCGTCCCGAGGCCCTGGCCCTGTCGTTCGTCGGCCACCACGATGGCGAACTCGGCGGCGTTCGCGGCGTGGCGCTTGCTCAGCCGCCCCACGGCCACGATCTCCGGCTCGCCGTCCGCTCCCCGCTGCTCGGCAACCAGGGCGATCTCCCGGTCGTAGTCGTTGAAGCAGACACGGATCATCCGCTCGTGCGCGGTTCGCTCGTCGAGGCCGATGTCGCGGAAATACCGCTCCCGCACGGTCTGCTCCGACAGGATGGCATGGAAGCGGACCAGGAGCGGCTCGTCCTCCGGGCGAATGGGCCGGATCACCAGCTGCGTGCCGTCCGGGGCGTTCCAGCTGCCGATGTAGCGACGCGGGTACGGGCGGATCGCCAGTCGCGGCAGCTGGTCCTCGGAGAGCCCGGGGTCGTGGAGCACGACCCGCGCGTCCAGGGCGATCAGCCGCTCGGGCGAGGCGAGCAGCGGGTTGATGTCGAGCTCCTTGACCCAGGGTTGCTCGACCACCAGCTGGCTGACGCGGACCAGGATCTGCTCGAGGGCGCCGACGTCGATCGGCTGGCGCCCGCGGATCCCGGCGAAGGCACCGTAGATGCGCGTGCGCTCCATCATGCGCCGGGCAAGGGTGGTGGTGAGCGGCGGGATCGCCAGCGCCCGGTCCCGGAAGAGTTCCACCAGCTGACCGCCCATGCCGAAGAGCAGGACGGGGCCGAACTGTGGGTCGATGCTGCTGCCCAGGATCAGCTCGTAGCCCGTGTAGTTGATCATGGGCTGGACCGTGACGCCCTCGAAGTGCTCCGCGCCGCGACGCTGCTCGACGGCAGTGCGAATCGCCCGGTAGGCGCCGCGTACCGCCCCGGCATCGCCCAGGTTCAGCTGCACCCCGCCCACGTCGGTCTTGTGGGTGATGGTGTGCGAGTAGAGCTTGACGACGACCGGGTACCCGATCGCCTCCGCGGCCGCCACCGCCTCGTCCTCGGACGCGGCGATCCGCGTCTCGGTGATCGGGATCCCGTAGGCGGAGAGCACCTGCTTGGACTCGAACTCCGTCAGGATCGTCCGGCCCTCGCCGCGGGCGGCCTCGATCACCTCCCGGGCAAGCGCCCGGTTGACGGCGCTCGCCTCGTCATCCGGCAGGACGGGCGTCTCGTACAGCGCCCGGAGGCCGTCGCTGTAGCGCCACATGTAGTTGAACATGTCGACCGCCGTGTCCGGGTAGGGGAACGTCGGGATCCCGGCCCGCCGCAGGACGGCCGTCCCGGCCTCCACGTCGGCGCCGCCCATCCAGCTCGCCAGGACGGGCTTGCCCTCGATGTGGGCGAACGGCACCAGCTGCTCCGCGGTCCGCGTGGGGTCCGTCATGGCCTGTGGGGTGAGGATCACCAGCAACCCGTCGCTGCCAGGGTCCTTCGCGGCGATCTCCAGTGCCGCCGCGTATCGCTCCGGCGGCGCGTCCCCGATGATGTCCACGGGGTTGTTGTGGCTCCACGGCCCCGGCAGGATCGCGTTGAACGCCTCCATGGTCTCCGGCGTCAGCTCGGTCAGCTGCCCACCACCGCTGATGAGTGCATCGGTCGCGAGGACGCCCGGGCCGCCCGCGTTGGTCAGGATGCTGAGGCGCCGGCCGCGCGGACGGGGCTGCTTGGCGAGCACCTCCGCGATCGAGAACAGGTCCTCGATGGCATCGACGCGCAGGACGCCCACGCGGCGGAAGGCCGCGTCCAGGACCTCGTCGCTGCCGGTCAGCGAGCCGGTGTGCGAGGCGGCCGCCTTGGCTGCCTGGGCCGTGCGGCCGGGCTTGATCACCAGGATCGGCTTGGTCAGCGCGACCTCGCGCGCCGCGGAGAGGAAGGCGCGCGCATCGCCCACCGTCTCCATGTAGATGATGATGCTGTTGGTGTTCGGGTCGTCCCCGAGGTGGTAGATGAGGTCGCCCCAGCCGACGTCCAGCATCGACCCGAGCGAGGTCACGGAGCTGAAACCGACCTGCTCCTCGCGCGCCCAGTCGAGGATGGCCGTGAGGAGCGCCCCGCTCTGGCTGATCAGGCCCACGTTGCCGGGACGGGCGATCCCCGCTGCGAACGTGGCGTTCAGGCCGTTGATCGGGTTCATCACGCCCAGGCAGTTGGGGCCGATGACCCGGATCCGCCCGCGCCGCGCCTGCTCCAGGACCTGCCGCTCGAGTTCCTCGCCTTCCGGGCCGATCTCCTTGAAGCCGGCCGAGATCACGATGGCGCCGCGGACGCCCGCCTCCACGCACTCGGCCATCACGCCCGGCACCGACGGGGCGGGCGTGACGATGACCGCGAGTTCGACCGGGTCCGGGACGTCCGCGAGGCTCGGATAGGCCTTGAGGCCCAGGATGTTCGAGCGCTTCGGGTTGATGGGGAAGACGGTGCCGCCGAAGGGGCTGCTGATCAGGTTCCAGAGCACGGTCCGCCCGACGCTCCCAGCCTTCTCGGTGGCGCCGATCACGGCCACCGACTTCGGGGCGAAGAGAGCATCCAGCGGGCGGCGGCCGTACCCGAGGACGTCGCTCGCCTCGTCCACGGCCGACAGCTTGGCCGTCCCGGTGCAGGTCTGATCGATCATCGGTGACTCCAGGGGCGATCTCGGTAAACGGGGCCAGTGAACGCCCTGGGGGCCAGGATGCACAAGGGGCGGAAAGACCCTGCAGGCAGCCGCAATGGTCGGTGTCCGCGCCCGATGGCGGGCGCGCCTCGTGCAGGATGGCGGGCGTCCGCGTCCCGGCTGCACGGCGCGCCGCGTGCGGTCCGTGGAGCGGACGGCCTGGCGCAGCGTCCCGGTCGCGGGCGCCTACGCGCGCCGGTTCATCACCCGGTGCGTCACGGCCAGCGAGGCCACGCACCACGCGGCCAGCAGCAGGAACGGTCCGGCCGTGAGCGGGACGGTCCCGCCCGCCAGCGTGCCGCGCACCACCTCGCCCATTGCCTGGATCGGCAGCACCCGGTGGATCGCGGCCAGCCAGGCGGGCAGGCGGTCCGGCGGGAAGTCGAGCGGCGAGAACATCAGGATGAAGACCACCAGGACCTGGGTCAGCAGGTTGGCGAGCATGGCCGGCAGGAGCGAGGCGATGGCGTAGCCGATGGCCGTCGCGGTGAGCGCCACGAGGAGCATCGCCGGCACCACGAGCGGGCTGGGGTGGAGGCCGAGCGCGAACCGCACGTCCCCGACCACGACCGCGAAGAGGACGCCTGGCAGCACCACGACGAGCCAGACGGTCAGGTCCGCCACCAGGTACACCAGCCGTGGAACCGGGAGGGAGCGCATGTAGTCCAGTGTCCCCTCGGTGCGGGCCTGGGCGACCATCTGCGGGACCAGCACGAGGCCCATGGAGATCAGGGTGATGGTGGGCGCGCCCGTGGCGAGGAAGAGGGCAGTGGTCCGGTCGATGCGGGGAACGAGGAGCGGGTACCCGATCACGATCCCCAGCGCGAGGAGCGCCTGGACCACGAGCGCCAGGGGCAGCACTCCTTTGAGCCGTCGTGCCTGCCAGGCGAGCAGCAGTCGATAGCTACGCAGCGTGGACACCGGTCAGCTCCTCCCGTGCCACGGTGCGCGATCCCGACTCGAGCGCATCGACGCGCCCGACCGCCTCGACGTAGACGTCCTCGAGCGTCGCCGGAGCAAGCGAGAACTCCTCGACGGTCCCGGCACGTCGGAGCTGCTGGGCCCATGCCGCCGCATCGGACGCCACGGCCGCAGGAACCGTCGCCAGGACGCGGTGGCCGCTGTGCGTCACGCGCCGGACGAACGGCGCCATGGCTGGTGCGTCGGCCCCGGGTTCGAGCACGAGCTCGAGGCGCAGGTCCCCGGCAAGCCCGTTCTTCAGGCTCGATGGCGTCCCCTCCACCACCACCCGGCCGTGGTCCAGGATGGCCAGGCGATCCACCGCGCGCTCCGCCTCGATCACGTTGTGGGTCACCAGCAGGACGGCCGCGCCGTCGTCGGCGAGCCGACGC
>JAKAHX010000133.1 GCA_021814735.1 Chloroflexota bacterium
ACTCGCTGGTGGTGGTGCTGGCGCGGGCCTTCTACGCCGACCACGAGACCCGCATCCCGGTCGCGGCGGCGCTCGTCGCGGTGGCGATCAACGTGATCGTCTCCGTGGGGACGGTCGGATCGCTCGGTCTGCGCGGGCTCGCGCTGGGGATCGCGATCGGCGCCTGGGTGGAGGCAGCCCTGCTGACGGTCCTGCTTGCGCGCCGGACGGAGAACCTGGACCTGCCCCGGCTGGTACTGGCGGCGGTGCTCTTCGCGGCGGGCTCGCTGTTGGCGGCTCTGGCCGCGGCGTGGGTGCTGGGGTCGCTGGTGGGGTTCCTCGGCGCGACGCCCGGCCGGCTGCTGGTGCTGGTGGAACTGGTCCTCGCCACGGCAGCCGGCGCAGGGGTCTACGCGGCCTGGTGCTTCGTGACCAGGGTCCCGGAGCTCCCCGATTCGATCCGGCTGCTGCGCGACTCGCTGGGCCGGAGGCTCGCCTGACGTGGCCCGGCACGCCGTCGCCATGCCCCCGTTCGCAGCGGATCCCGCCGCCTGGGACGCGTTCGTGGCGTCCAGTCCGCTCTCGCCGTACCTGCAGGCGACGCCCTGGGCCGAGGTGAAGGCCCGCAACGGCTGGGGCGTGCGGCGCGTGGCGGTGGGCAGGGGCGAGCGCGTGCTCGGCTGCCAGCTGCTGCTCCACCGGTTTGGTCCGCTGCCCTGGTCGGTGGGCTACGCGCCCCGCGGCCCGGTGGGCCCGGCGCTCGACCGCGAGCTGGTCCTCGACTGGACGGATGCGCTGCGCTCCGTGGCGCGCCGGGAGCGGGTCAGCCACGTGGTGATCGATCCGGAGATCGAGGCGGGCGGCCCGGAGCTCGAGTGGTTCCTGGAGGCCGGGTGGCAGGCCTGCCCGTCGCCGCAGCCGTCCAGGTCGCGCTGGATCGACCTCCGCACGGACGAGGAACGGCTGTGGGGCGACCTGCGCGCCAAGTGGCGGCAGTACGTGCAGAAGGCGCGTCGTGCCGGGATCGTGGTGGTCGAGGCCGGGACCGAGGGGCTCGACGAGTTCTACGCGATCTACGTGGAGACCGCGCTGCGCGCGGGGTTCCCGTACCGCACCGCGGCGACATACCGGGCCGTCTACGAGGCGTACGCGGCGCACGGCCGTGCACGACTGCTGCTCGCACGGGACCCGGCCGGCTCCGCCCAGGCCGCGCTGATGCTGGTGGGGTGGGGCCGGCGCGTGGTGGAACCCTACGGGGGCATGACCCAACGGGGAGCCGAGTCGCGCGCCAACTACCTCCTCAAGTGGGAGGCGATCCGCGCGTCGCGCGAGGCGGGCTACGCGATCTACGACCTGTGGGGGCTCTCCCATGCCGGCATCGAGCACTTCAAGGCCGGCTTTGGCGGGCGGGAGGTGCGGTACGTGGGGGGTCTCCGGCTGGACGTCCGGCCGCTCGTGCGCCACGCGGTGGAGGCCGCGCAGGCGGCGCGCGTCCTGGTGGCCCGGCGGCGCCTCACGCGGGAGCGGCGCGGTGTCACCCCGGGGGAGGATCCGTGACGCGCGGGCCGGGACCTGGCGACCTCGGCGAGGGAACGCCGGACGGCGGTGGATACGATTCCGCCGTGGACTCCGGGGGACGGCCCTTGGCCGAACTGGTGGCGCTGCTGGCGCAGCGGGGCAACCTGCTGGCCGTCGTGCCGGGTGGCGTGGACCCCGCCCTGGTCGCCGTCGCGCGGGTGGACTACGACTCGCGGCGTGTCCGTCCCGGGAGCCTCTTCGTGGCCATCCCGGGCGCCCGTGCCGATGGTCACGCCTTCGTTCCGCAGGCGCTGGCCGCGGGCGCGGCGGCCGTGATGGTCGAGCGGGCGGCGGACGCGACGGGCGTCCCGCAACTGGTGGTGCGGTCGGCACGTCCCGCGCTTGCCATCGCGGCGGCCTGGCTGTCGGGGTTCCCCAGCCACCGCCTGGGGATCGTCGGGATCACCGGCACCGACGGCAAGACCACCACCGCGTTCCTCTCGCGTGCCGTGCTGCAGGCGGCGGGATTCCCCTGCGGCCTCACCGGGACGGTGACCACCGTGGCCGGCGGACGGCCCTGGGGCGGGCCGACGCGCGCGACCACGCCCGAGGCTCCCGAGCTGCAGGCGGCGCTGGCCGCCATGGTGGCCGCGGGAGACCGGTTCGCCGTCGTCGAGTCGACCTCGCACGGGCTCGCGCAGGACCGCGTGGGCGAGGTGGCCTACGACGTCGCGGTCATCACCAACCTGACCCACGAACACCTCGAGTTCCATGGCACGCACGAGGCGTATCGGGCGGCCAAGCGGCGGCTCTTCGAGGCCCTGGCCGTCGGGGATCGCAACCCGGACAAGGGCTGGGGCAAGACGGGCGTGGTGAACCTGGACGACCAGTGGGCGCCGGAGTTCGCCGAGGCGACCCGGGCCGCGGGAGCGCGGCTGGTGACCTACGGTCGGGCATCCGCCGCGGACGTCCGGCTCGTCGACGCGCGGGAGGAGGAGCACGGCCTGTCGCTGCAGGTGGCGACGGGCCGCTGGAGCGGGCCGGTCGAGCTCCGCCTGTCCGGCGCGTTCAACGCCCACAACGCCCTGGCGGCGATCGCGGTCGGCGAGGCGCTGGCGCTGGACCCGGCGGCGGTCCGAGCCGGGTTGGCGTCCGTGGGGCGCGTGGCTGGTCGCATGGAGCGGGTCCCGACGCGGCTCCCGTTCACCGTCATCGTCGATTACGCCCACACGCCCAACGCGCTCGAACTGGTCCTGGGCGAGCTGGCCCCCCGCGCGGCCGCGGCGGGCGGGAAGCTGGTGGTGGTGTTCGGGTCGGCCGGGGAACGGGACCGTATCAAGCGCCCACTGATGGGGCGGATCGCCGGCGAACGGTGCGGATTGGTGGTGGTGACGGACGAGGATCCCCGCGGCGAGGACCGCGAGCAGATCCTGGAGGAGATCGCCGCGGGCGCCACGGCGGCGGGCCGGGTGCCGGGGCGCGACCTGCTGCTGATCCCCGACCGGGCGCAGGCGATCCGGGCCGCGCTCGAGCGGGCCGCCCCGGGCGACGTGGTCCTCCTGGCCGGCAAGGGACACGAGTCGAGCATCGAGATGGCCGACGGGCCACGCGCCTGGGACGAGCGCGCCGTGGCGGCGGGGATCCTGGCGGAACTCGAGGCGGAACGCGGCGTGCCACCGTCCACGCCCGGCCGCACCGCCCCGTGACGGCGCGGGCCACCGACACCGCCGGCGGTCCGTCGGGGGCGGTCACCGCGCGCGCCGCGATGGCCACGGATCGAGCGGCGTGGGATGCGTTCGTCGCGGCGCTGCCGGCGGCGGACCCGCTGCAGGCATGGGGCTGGGGCGACGTGGCGGCCACGGGTGGCGAGCGACCTGCCCGCCTGTTCGCGATCGACGACGCGGGACGAGTCCGGGGTGTCGCCCAGGCGCTCGTCCGCGACGCGGCAGCCGGGCGCCGCGTCCTCTACGTTCCCCACGGTCCCGCGTGGGATGCGCGGGCCGACGACGCTCCCGCCGTGCTCGAGGTGCTGCTGGGCGGCCTGCGTGCCCTGGGACGCGCGGAGCGCGGGATCGTCCTCAAGCTCGACCCGCGCGCGACGCCGGACCTCGGCGCGGCGGAACTGGAGCGGATCCTGCGGGGACAGGGCCTGCGACCGGCCCGCGCCGACCTGCAGGCGCGCACCACGCGGATCCTGGACCTGCGCCCGGGACGCGACGCGCTGCTGGCCGGGCTGGAGAAGGACACCCGCAACCTGGTGCGACGCGCGGCGCGCGAGGGCGTGGCCACGCGGGTCGTGCGCCACGCGGACCCTGCCGAGTACGCCGCCTTCGCTGCCCTCCTGGCGGCCACCGGGGCCAGGGCGGGATTCCGGGTGCGGCCCCGGGAGGCGCTCGAGACGATCGCGCGCGAGTTCGCCCCGGGCGGTGACGCGTACCTGGTGCTCGCCGAACACGGCGGCAGGAACATTGCCGGGTGCCTTGTGCTGGCGGTCGGGACGCGGGCCTTCTACCTCTACGCGGCCTCGCTGCGGGAGCCGGCACTGCGCCACGCGGCGGGACCGTACGCGGTCCTTTGGGCCGCGATCGAGGCCCTGGTCGCGGACGGCCGGGAGAGCCTGGACCTGTGGGGGGTGGCGGAGCGGGACGACCCGGCCGCGGAGGCGTCCTGGGCGGGGTTCAGTCTCTTCAAGCGGGGGTTCGGCGGGGCCCCGCTGCGCCACCCGGGGACGTTCGACATGATCCTCTCCCCGGCCTGGTACGCGGTGCGGGACCTGCGCGAGCGGCTGGGGCGCTGACGGGCTCGCCGAGTCGCGCGGCCCGCCCGGCCCAGCCGAGGGGCTTGGAGGCGCCGGGTCGATACCGCCGGCCAGCCCGCGGCCGCGCGTATCATCGCCGGCGTGTCCGCCAGCGCTGCTCCCCGCGACACCTCGTTCCCGGGCCCGGCCACGAGCGCCGGGGCCGACACGGGGGAGCACCTGGACCCGGCCCAGGTCCGCGTGATCGACGCCACGGCGTGGGAGCCCGACCGCTGGGACGCGCTGGCAGCCCGATCGCCGGAGGGCGAGGCGTTCCAGTCCCATGCCTGGGGCGCCAGCAAGGAGCGGCTGGGCTGGCGGCCCCTGCGCGTCGTGATCGAGCTCGCCGGGGAGCCCCGAGCGGTCGCCTCCCTGCAGGAACGCCGGATTGTCCCGAGGGTGCCCGGCCCGGCAGGTCGGTTGACCTACCTCTACGCGCCACGCGGCCCGGTGCTGCTGCGACACGATCGTGCGTCGGCGTCCGCGGCCCTGCTCGGCCTCCGCCGGGTGGCGCGGGCGCGCCGCGCCGCGGTCCTCACCGTGGACCCCGCGTGGGAGGAGCACGGCGAGCTCGCCGCCGCCCTGCCGGCGGCGGGGTACCGGCCATCGCCCCGGGAGATCCAGGTCTCGCGCACGGCCATGCTGGTCCGCATCTGCCAGGGCGCGGAGGAGCAGCACGCGTTGCTGGGCGACAGCACGGCCCGCAACATCAACAAGGCACGCCGGGCCGGGGTCACCGCCGAGCGGGTCACGCTCGCGGACGGCGCGGAGCGGGAGGCGGCGCTGGCGGAGTTCTGGGCGATGTTCGTCGCGACGGGGCGCCGCGAGGGGTTCATCGTGCGCGACCGCGACTACCAGCTCGCCCAGTGGCGCGCGCTCGGGGAGGCGTCGCTGGCCAGCCTCTGGTTCGCCCGCGCCGACGGCCGGCGCCAGACCGGCGTGCTCCTGCTGCACTGCGGGCGCCGGCTCGTCTCGCACCTGGCCGGGTCTCCCGACGACGCCGACCTGCGGCGCACCCGGGCCAACCACCTGCTCCAGTGGGAGATCCTCCGCTGGGGGGCCGCCCACGGGTTCGAGCAGTACGACCTCGGAGGGGTCGACACGCAGGAGGCTCCGGGCCTGCCCGCCGACGCGGCGCACCCGCTCTGGAGCCTCTACGAGTTCAAGCGCGGGTTCGGGGCGCGCGGCATCGTCTTCGTCCGCGCGCACGACCTGGCCGTGAGGCCGCTCCTCGGGACCGCCTGGCGGATCGCGCGCCGCTTCCGATGAGCGGGACTGTTCTCGTCCAGATACCTCCGTTACACCGGGTCTGGATGAGCGCGAGGGGCTGACCGGGCCGCAGACAGGCGGAGAGCCCCCGTACGCTGGTGGTATCAGGCATCAGCAAGGAGGCTCCCGATGG
>JAKAHX010000134.1 GCA_021814735.1 Chloroflexota bacterium
GGCCCGCACGCTGGATGCCGTCTGCGAGAAGGCGGGACTCGCCACCGACGCGTGGCGCTGGCCGGGCACCAGGCTCCTCGGGTTCCGCGCGGTGCACGTCGCGGAGCCTGGGTTCGCGGACTGACGCACGCCAGCCGCGATGTCGTCCCGGGCCGCCGGCGCGGAGCCCGGTATAGTGCGTGCCGGGGCCGGCGCGGTGCCCGACCGCGCCGAGGGATGCCATCGCGGTTCATGAGGCCGGGGAGGTGACGAGCACGCTTCGGGGCGAGCACGTCGGCACGGTGGAGGGGGAGGTCGGCGGGGAGCGTGCCGGCCTTCGATGGCTGTCGGCGCTGACGGCGTACTACCTCGGTCTGTCGGTCACGTGGGGATCCCTGACCACCATCGTGCTGCCGGCGCTCGTGCAGCAGATCGTCCCCGCCGCGATCAAGACATCCGCGCTTTCCCTGATCGCCGCGCTGCAGGCGCTGGTGGCGATCGTGGTCCAGCCCATCTCCGGGTCCGCCAGCGACCGACTGGTCACACCGTGGGGCCGGCGGCGCCCGCTGATGGCCGTGGGCGTGACGTTCCAGCTGGCTCTCCTGGTGATCCTGGCCATGTCGCGCTCGTACCTGGCGATCCTGGTCGTGATGCTCTGCATCGAGATCGCCTCGAACACCGCCCAGGGGCCGTACCAGGGCCTCTTGCCGGACCTCGTGCCGCACGATCGTCGCGGACTTGCCTCGGGCTTCCTGGGCGGCGCCCAGATGGTGGGGCAGGTCATCGGGGTCGCCGTGGCCGGTGTCCTCGCGGCGACGGGCCACGTGGAGGCGGCGGTCATCTTCACCGCGGCGAGCCTGGGCCTTGGGACCGCGATCACGCTCGCGGGAGTCGAGGAGCGCAGCGGCCGCGCCGGTGAGGCGCACCTGCCCAAGGTACGCTGGGCCGCGCCGGAGCTGCGGGCGATGGCCGACGCAGCCCGCTGGCGGCACGCGGTTCGCACCATGGTCCTGGAGGTCTGGGGCCGGGACGTGCTCGAGCAGCGTGACTATCTCTGGCTCCTCGGCTCACGGCTGGCGATCCTGATGGCGACCGGGACCCTCCAGCCGTTCGTCTTCTACTACCTGGAGGACTCGATCGGCCTGGGCGGGCAGGCAGGCACGCTGGTGGCCCCGCTGGCCGGCGCGGTGGTGCTGGTGGCCTTGCTGGCCGCGATCCCGGGCGGCGCCATGACCGATCGCTGGGGCCGGGTGCGGGCCGTCAGCTGGAGCGCCCTCTCCGGGGCGGTCGGCGCGATGGCCTTCGCGGTGGCGCCGTCGTACCTGTCGCTGTTCGTGATCGCGATCCCGTTCGGGCTGGCGATGGGGATCTTCCTCTCGGCGGACTGGGCCCTCCTGACCGATGTCGCCCCGCCCGGGGAGTCGGGCCGCTACCTCGGTCTCTCCAACACGGTGACCGCGGCGTCCGCCGTCCTGGCGGTGGCCGTGGGCGGACCGCTGGCCGACCTCGTGAACGGCGTGCACTTCGGCCTGGGCTACCGGGCGGTCTTCGTGCTCGCGGCGGTGGAGTTCGTGATCGGCGCGTGGGCGGTGACGCGGGTGCACGAACCGCGCCGGTCGATCCGGGGCGCGTAGCGATGCGCGGCTTTGATTCCGATTCCGATCGCGCCGCGCCCCCGCGAATCCTCAACCTCGTCCTCATCGCCTGGGAGACGTTCGACCGGACTCGCCGGCGGATCCGGCCCATGCGGCGTGCGGGCATCCTCGGCCTGGAGCTGGCCCGTCACCGTGGCCGGCCGGAGCGGCTCGCCGACGGAACCGTGGTCCGCCCGGGCGACCCGGTGGGCGAGATCCACATCCTGAATCCCCGGATCCGGGAGCTCGACCGCCACGCCGGGATCGCCGCTGTCTTCCGGGAGGGGCGTGCCGACCTGCGGGCGCTGGCGGCGTGGGCGGCTCGGCAGCCGACAGGCGTCCGTCCGGCGGCGTACCACGCCGAGGGGATCATGGCGCGGCTGGCGGCGCGCGAGCGGTGGGAGATCCGGCCCCGGCCGCGGACACCCTGGCGGCGCGTGCAGGACTGGTATTTCCGCTGGCTGCTGGTCCGCTGGAACCCGGGCGGCCGAGAGCGCCTGCGCCATGGCCGGGGTTCCCTCAGCTCGGTGGACGCGTGGCTCTCCGGAGCCGAGCTGGAACAGTGGTACGGTGCCCACGCAGCCGATCGCGGCGCCGACCCACATCGAGGGCCCCCGGGCGACGGCTTGGCGGAGGGGCCGGACGGGGCGGTCTGAAGGGCCCCCTGGGGGCCTGAAGGGGACGCCTCACGGGCCGCTGGTGGCAGCCTGGCGGGGCGGCATGGGCAGCCTGGCGGGGCGGCCTGACCGGGCGACCGGCCGTTCCCTGGGTCTCCGACTCGCCGCGGCGACCCGTGTGCCTCGATCGGTCTGACCTGGGCCCCGGCCCCGACGCAGGCGCTGGCCCGCGGCGTCGATCAGCCTGCCTTCGGCACCTCCGGCCACAGGCCCGTGTACCGGATCCCCTGGCGAGGCTCGACCATCCAGTCGGCGACCGCATCGCGCCAGGACAGGTAGTGCGCAGTCTCCCGGTGCGCCTGGGCCGCCGCGGCGTCGACGTATGCCTCGTAGAAGACGAAGCGCGTCGGGTCGTCGGTCGACTGCAGGATGTCGAAGCGGAGGTTGCCAGGTTCCCGGACTGAACCCTCGTGGTTGGCCCGGGTCACCGTGATGAACTCCTCCAGGTGCTCCGGCTTCACGTGGACGTACACGAGCGTGACGTACATCGGATCCTCTCGGGGCGGGGAGCCGGTCCCGGCAGCCACGGCCGCCGGGCGCCGGGCACGACCCGCGTCATGGTCAGTCGCGTGGCAGCGGACGCTCTTCCAGGGGCACGTCCCAGTGCGCGTCCAGGATCTCGAAGCGGCGCCGTTCCTCGGCCAGAAAGGCGGCCTGGTCCGGGTAGAGGCGCCGCGCGATCTCCGGTTCGGAATGTTCCTCCATGGCGGCCCAGTCCCGGTACGTGATGGTGACCATCACGTCCCAGTCCGCCCGGCCGTCTCCGTGGAAGCGAGGCTGGTAGAGCCGCACGTCCAGGATCCGACCGGTTCGCTGCTGCTCGCGGAGGATCGGCCAGTGGTTCCGCAGGAAGAGGTCCAGCCACTCGTCGTGATGGCCCCACCGCACGCGGTAGTAGTACGCGGCCGTCACGGGCTTGTCCGCCATCCGGTCTCCTTCGGGATCGGGATCGTTCGACGGGGATCACGCTACCACGCGCTGGCTCCGGGCCCGGCGCTACTGCGACCACTCGGTGGGCGTGCGGTCCCAGCGGTGGGCGCGGAGACGGCCGATCAGGTCGGCGTCGAGGGGACCGGCCTCGGCGGCAGCGACGTTCTGGGCAACCCGTTCCGGGCTGCGCATGCCGGGGATCACGGTTGCCACGTCCGGGTTCGACAGGATGAACCGGAGCGCCATCTCGGCCATGCTCATCCCGGCCGGCACGAGGGGGCGCAGGGCCTCGGCGTGGGCCACGCTGGCGCGGAGGTTCTCCGGCACGAAGTAGGAGTTGCGCCAGTCGCCCTCCGGCCAGCGGCTCTCCAGGGTGAGCGTGCCCGTGAGCGTTCCCTCGTCGAACGGCACCCGCGCGATGACCGCCACGTCCAGGCGGCGGCACTCCGGGAAGAGGGCGTCCTCCGGCGCCTGGTCGAAGATGTTGTAGATCACCTGGACCGCGTCGATGAGCCCTGTGCGGAGCGTGCGGAGCACGTTCTCCGGTTCCCAGCGGTTCACGCTGATCCCGACCGCCCGGACCATTCCCTCCCGCTTCAGGTCGTCCACGGCCCGCTGCCACCGCTCGTCGTCGGCCCAGTCGTCCTCCCAGACGTGGAACTGGATCAGGTCCAGTGCCGGCAGGCCGAGGTTGGCCAGGCTGCGCTCCACGTACTCGCGGATGTGCTCAGGCGGGAACGACCCCTCCAGTGGATCGCCGCGGCGGGACGGCCAGCGGCGGTTCAGCGGCGGGATCTTGGTCGCCGTGTAGAGGCGCCGGCCCTGGTTCGCGGCCACCAGTTCGCCGAGCAGGCGCTCGCTGTGTCCATCGCCGTACGCCCAGGCGGTGTCGAAGAACGTGACGCCGCGCTCCACCGCGGCCTGGAGCGCGGCTCGCGAGCGCTCGTCGTCGGCGCCGGTCCAGCCGGCCATCCCCCACATGCCGTAGCCGAGCTCGCTTACCTGCCATCCGGTCCGTCCGAACCGATGCGTGCGCATCGCGCGTGCCTCCTTCACCTGCCGGGCCACGCCGAGGCGGCGACGTTCGCCGTGCCACGGCGCACCCGCGCCGATCTCACGTCCGCCCGCGGCGGGCCTGCTCCACGAGATGCTCGAGCCCGGGTCGCAGCGACCGGAAGGATCCCGGCGCGCGCCGGAGCGAGACCAGCAGCGTCAGGCGTGGCTGGGCCCCGCGGAGCTCTAGGAGCACGACGTCGCCGATCTCCGCGATCGCCGGGCCGATGCTGGACATGACCGCGATCCCCTGGGCGTCGTAGGCCGCGATCGTCATCTTCCCGGCTGCCTGGCGATGCGTGCCACCAGCATCCTCGGCGGCGCGCAATGCCGCCCGCCCGGTGCGGTGCGTGGCATCCGCGATCAGGCCGGCACCTGCGGGCGGGGCGTCCAGCTCGGCCCTGAGGTCGAGCAGATCGCCGCGCCCCTGGGCCGTCCACACCAGCCAGACCAGCACCGCCTCTCGCGGCGCCATCAGGATCGTGGCGGTCACGCGGCCGGTGCCACGGAAGGGCGATTGTGCCTCGAGGCGGATGGTCCCCCGGCCCGGGCGCCGGACCACCGGCGGACCGGCCGGGCCCGTAAGGGCGTTCGCCAGGCCGCGGGCCAGGACCCGCATGCGCCGGGCATTCCAGACACCCCCGACCGCGTAGCCGCCCACCAGCAGCACCGCCAGCGCGACGACCACGAGCGTTGCCAGGTTCAACCTCACCGCCCTCCGCGATCCCGGCCAGCCGGGCTCCGGTCCGACGGGGCAACAGTAGCGCAGCCGACGACCCATCCCGGTGCCGGTGGACACCGGGACCGCCGACTGCCAACGCCGGTTCAGAAGCCCGCTCGATGCTCCTCGCCAGCCGGCCAGTAGAGGTGTCCGCCGCTGAGCACGAACGGGTCCAGCGCCAGCGGATGGGCCTGCGACATCTCCAGCCCGATGATCACGTCGGCTGCCGCGCTGGCAGGCGTGGCCGGATCCAGGCTCACGAGCAGGGAGCGGCCAGGCGCCGCGATCAGCTGGTCGTGCTCGCCGAAGAGCCGCATGAGCTGGTCGGGGACCAGCACCAGCGACGCCGTCCACGGTCGTGCGTCCGAGATCCGGACGATCCGTCCGTCGAAGCTGGCCTCGGTCACCTCGGCCGGATCGATCTCCGCCGCACGGCGCCGCAGGTTGGCGAAGGCCGCTGCCCAGATCTGCGCCGCGGTGCACTCCCATCGCTCGGCGACCAGCGCATCCACCACGGGCAGTGCGTCATCGATCCAGAGGCCGAACTCGACGACGCAGCCGGGCTCGGCGATGGCGCGGACGACCCGCTCGCCCGGCGCATCGGCCAGGGCTCCGGCCAGCAGCGGCAGGACATGCTGTGACGCCCAGTCCCAGGTGACCGGCCGAGGCATCCGCCGCGACGCCTGCCG
>JAKAHX010000135.1 GCA_021814735.1 Chloroflexota bacterium
GCGGCGCGAGAACGGGGGCACGCCCGGCACCGCGACCGAGCGCATGGTGCGAACCAGGTGGTCTGCCGCTGCCTGGAGCCGCCGCTCCCGCTCCACCGGGGAGATGGCCGTGGTGCCCGCACCCCTTCCGCTCGCTGTCGGGGCGGTGGGCGCCGGCACGGCTTGCCATCCCTGGAGAATCACGCGGCGGCGGGCCAGCGCCGCACGCCGGCGCTGGGCGGCCCGGCGCGCGGCGCTGCCGGGCGACGACGGGCGCGGGTGACCGGGCCCCGCGTCCCCGCGGGACCCGGCACCGATGTACGTCTCGGAAACCATGACAGCCTCCGCACCGATGTGCAGAGGCTGTCAGCGTCATGAGCGGATCGTCGGCGACACCGACCGGGCGAGCCTCATCGCCCGGTGCGTATCCTACCAGCGCATCAGCGGATGTACGGTCGCACCGGGTCTCCGCCGGCGTAGCGGGCGCCCGCCCCGAGCTCCTCTTCGATCCGCATCAGGCGGTTGTACTTCGCGACACGCTCGGAGCGGGAGGGTGCGCCACTCTTGATCTGGCGGATCCCCGCGCCCACCACGAAGTCCGCGAGCAGCGAGTCCTCGGTCTCACCGGAGCGGTGGCTGACCACGGTGCCCCAGCCCGCCTCGGTCGCGGTCTGGACTACCTCGAGCGTCTCGGTCAGCGTCCCGATCTGGTTGAGCTTGATCAGGATCGCGTTGGCGCTCTGCTCCTTCAGCCCACGGGCCAGGCGGTCGGGATTGGTGACGAAGATGTCGTCACCGACCAGCTGCACGCGCGACCCGAGGCGTCGGGTCATCTCCTGCCAGCCCGCCCAGTCGTCCTCCGCCAGGCCGTCCTCCAGCGAGAAGATCGGGTAGCGCGTGATCCAGTCCTCCCAGAGGTCGATGAGCTCGCCGGAGTCGAGGGTGCGTCCCTCCTTGGCCAGGCGGTACAGGTACGGCTTCCCGTCCTCGCCCGACTCGACCAGCTCGCTGGCGGCAGGATCGATGAAGACCGCGACGTCCTCGCCGGGTCGGTAGCCCGCCCGCTCGATCGCCTTCACGACGGTCTCGATCGCGGTCTGGTTGGACTGCAGCGTGGGTGCGAAGCCGCCTTCGTCGCCCTGCCCGGTGGACAGCCCGCGATCGTGGAGCTCCGCGCGCAGGGCCTGGAAGACCTCGGATCCGTAGCGGACGGCCTCCGCCAGCGTGGGCGCGCCGATGGGCGCCACCATGAACTCCTGGAAATCACAGGAGTCCACCGCGTGGCGTCCCCCGTTGAGGATGTTGAACTGGACGAGGGGCAGCGTGCGGGACCGGATGCCGCCCAGGTGCCGGAAGAGCGGGACGCCTGCGTCCTCCGCGGCAGCGCGCGCGGCGGCCAGCGACACGCCGAGGATGGCGTTGGCCCCGAGCCGGGCCTTGTTGGGCGTGCCGTCCAGCTCGATCATGGCGCGGTCGAGGGCGACCTGGTCGTCCGCGTCCATCCCCTCGACCGCCGGGCCGAGCACGTCGTTGACGTTGGCGACGGCCTTCAGCACGCCCTTGCCGTTGAACCGGCCCTTGTCGCCATCGCGCAGCTCGACGGCCTCGTGGCTGCCGGTCGAGGCGCCGGACGGGATCCCCGCGCGTCCCGCGGCACCGTCTTCCAGCTCGACGTCGACCTCGACGGTCGGGTTGCCGCGCGAGTCGAGGATCTCGCGGGCATGCACGGATGCGATGGCGGTCATGAAGCATGCCTCCTTGGTCGGCCGTCGGTCGTCCGCCGTCCGGGCACGTGGCCCACGCGACGACTCGGCCGCAGAATCCCTGTCAGGGTACGCGTCCCGCGGCGGATGTCACAGGCCGGACGGCCCGACGACGGCCCACGGGATGGCCAGGCGCTAGAATCCCGGTCGGCGATGAAGCCCGCCTGTCGCGTCGGCGACGACCTGCGGTTCCGCTGACGGCTTCTACCTCGATCGCGGAAGCGAGAGGTGGAGCATGTCCGAACCGAACATCCAGGCAAGGGCGCCCGTGACCGACGGCAAACCGGGTGCCCGCGGGCTCGAACAGGACCCTGCGGGCGGCGAGGGGCCGTCGCGCTTCTGCCCCACCTGCTACGCGATCAACGCCTGGAGTCGCGTCACCTGCGAGCGCTGCGGCGCGCCACTCGAGACGACCCGGGACTTCGATGCCGGGCTGATCTGGGCGCTCGACCATCCCGACACCGCGACCGCCATGCTGGCGGCCCGCGTGCTCGCCGAGCGGCGCCAGGAGCAGGCGATCGAGCCGCTCGCCCGCCTGGCGCGCAGCCAGGGTGATCCCTACCGGGCCGCGGCCGCCGTCCGGGCGCTCCGGGCCTTTGCCGGGAACGCCACCGCGGATGCCTGCGTGGAGGAAGCGCGGCGTCATCCCTCGGTGATCGTGCGCCGTGCCGCGACCGACGGTGCCGCGGCGGGACCGGTGGGCGTGGGATCGGTGGGAGACGCGCGATGAACACGGTGGAACTGGCCGTCGACGAGGCGCTCGGCCCCGGGCTGGACGTGATCGTCGACGCCGGCGTGGCGCGGAGTGTCGGCGGACGGGCCGGCGGCCTCTGGCTCGGCCTGGACCGCGCGCACCTGGTCGAGTCCGACGACGGCCAGGGGGTCCCGATCCCCGCCGTGGTTGCGCTGCCGGCATCGAGCTTTGCCGGATGCCGCGTGGAGGCCGAGCTGGTCGGGGCCCTGGCGGACGGCGACCGCACCATCCTGGTGGGAGCGCTGCCCGGGCAGGCCCCGCCATCCGAGGCGGTGGTGCGGGCCGTGGCACGCGCGCACGACGGGGCCTGGCTGGACGCCACGGCCGCGGACCGCGTGGCCCGCGAGGCGCGCCAGCGCTACCGGGTGCGACGGCAGGCCGGCCGCGTCCACGGCGGACGGGCATGGCAGGCGGCCGGGGACGATCCGGCCCAACGGCGCTTCACCACGCCGTACTCCCAGGCCGAGTACCGGCTGGATCGCCTCCCGCCGCGCTTCGGCCGCGGGCTGGAGGGGCTGCTCGACGAGGACGAGCGGCTCATCTACGCCATCGAGCGTCCCCCCGACGCGCTCCGCGGCGGCCGGCTCGGGCTCGCCCGGCGTGGCGCCGAGCGCCGGGCAGGGCTGCTGCTCCTGACGGACCGCCAGCTGATCTGGATGGTCGACCACATGCCGCCCGACCGGTACCTCATGGACTGGGGCGTGGACGCCCGCCTGGTCGCCATCGAGGCGCTGCGAGAGGTCCGATTGACCGGCGACGATGTCATCGAGCTGCACATGCAGACGCGGGGCGGGGGCGCGCGCTTCCCGCTCCCCGGCGAGCTGCGGGCGGAGGCGGAGGTCCTGCGCGACCTGGTGGCCAGGTTCCTGCCGCGTCCCGGCATGACCGCCCTCCTGCGCCGGTACGCGCCGGCCGCCGTGGAGTTCGACGCCGCCCCGGCATCGCTCTTCCGGCAGGGTCCGGATGCCGTCCGGGACGTGGCAGCGCTGCGCGCGGCGGTCGCCCCCGAGGAGCTCCTCGCCGCGTTCTACGCGCCACGGCGCGAGGGGCACCCGGAGGTGAGCGTCATCGGGGTCACCGGCTCGCGCATCGCGCTCCAGCAGCGTGGCGCGCTGCAGGTGATCGGGCTGTCCGAGTTGCGCGACATCTCGATCACGCTGTCGCCGCTCGTCGGGCGCGTCGAACTGGCGTCGTCGTCCTCGTCGTCCGACGCGCGGACCGCGACGTTCACCTACCCGGCCACGATGGCCGCCGGCGCGACCACGCTCCTGCGGGTGCTGCGACGGGCGTGGGCCGACTGCGCGTCCGTTGGACCGGTTCGCGACGAGGGCACCGCGGGGCGGTCGCGGTCCGAGCACGACGACGGCGCGCGCCTGCGGGTCGCCTGAACTGCGCGGGTCGCCCGGACTGCGCTGGCGGGCGGTCGCAGGGCGGGTGGCGCGCGGCGCGGCGCGCCCTCAGCCGACGAGTCCCAGGATCGACTGCCATCCTGCGCACCAGCCGACGGCGCCGAGCAGCGCCGCCCGGTCCGCGGGCATGTCCAGCCCGCGGTTCGCCCACCCGAAGGAGCGGGCGTAGGTCCGCAGGTGGCGGGAGAGCAACGCGACCAGCCGCCGCTGCTCGGGCAGGGCGGGACCACCGGGCGCCCGGAGCTCGGCCGCGAGGTGGAGCCGGCACCGGAGCGGTGACCCGTTCCCCGCGCATGCCCCGCAGATCCACGGTTCCCACTGCGGGCGCGTCTCGAGGGCCAGGCGCCGCAGCGGTGCGAGATCGCGCCCCCGCGCCACGACCTCCTCCGGCACCGAGTCGACCTGCGCCCGGTGGGACGTGTCCGGGTCGCAGACGGGGCATGGCTCCGCGTCCAGGAGGTACGCCGCGACGCGGGAGCGCTCGAACAGTCGCCGCGGAGCGAGGGCGCGCACGGCACGGTCGAAGACGTGATCGTAGACCACCGCCGGCCGGAACATCCACCCTTCGTTGAGCGACGCCTCCACGGCCAGGAACCCCAGCGCGTGACGCTGGCACATCCCCCAGGCGCCCAGCAGACGCACCTGCTCCTGCGGCTCGTCGATGGCGCCGGCACCCAGCCAGGCCAGGTAGCGGACCTCGCCGTCGGCCAGCGGCGGGCGCAGGGGGTCGACGTGCCCCGCCTGCGCCGCTTCGTCCGTGACCATCGTTCCAGCCGTGTCGTTGCCCCCCATGCCGGGTACGCGCCGCACGCCGGCCCCTCGCTGCCACCGTCGAGGACCCCCTCTCGGGCGACACGTTACCGGTCGGGCGCTACATCACCGGCGCCCCCGGGAGGCCCATGTTGCGCCCGCAGGAACGAAACGGCTCCTGGTCCACGACCAGAAGCCATCACCCAGCGACCGGGAGCGGCGCGAGCTTCATCGCGCGATTCGATTGGCGGCAGGGTACCGCATTCCCCTCCGAACGATCCGCGGCAGCCGCCCTGGCCCCTGGGCAAGCCCCCGGGCAGGGCCTGTGTGGGCGTGCCACCCTCGATGCCGGCGCCCCACGATGGACGGGCCGTCCGCCGGTGCCGTGCCGTCAGTGCCAGTACACGGCCCGGTCGGGGAGGATCCAGCGCACGCCGCCTCGAGGGTCGGACCGGTCGCCCAGGTAGCGGGGGATGAGGTGCAGGTGGACGTGTCCGATGGTCTGGCCGCCGGCTTCTCCGACGTTGACGCCGAGATTCCATCCGTCCGGGTGCCGATCGGACGTGATCCGCTCACGGACTCGCCCGGCGAGCGCGACGATCGCGGCCTGCTCCTCGGACCCGAGGTCGAACCAGTCCGCGACGTGCCGCCTGGGGAGAATGAGCGTGTGGCCGGGCGACACCGGGAAGGCATCCGGGATCGCAACCGCCAGGTCAGCCGCGTCGATCGGCGACGTCCGCGCGATCGCCGCGCAGAGCGGACAGGCTTCCCGGGACTCGTTCATGCCGTGTCGCCCCTCGTCATCTCCCTCGCGCGGCAGGTGGCCCCGCAGCGGGTACCCGGACAGGCGCAACGTCCTGCCGGGATCCGCTCCGGGGCGTCAGTCAATGGGCCGGGCCTACAGGGCCCGCTCCAGCACGACCTCGACGGGCACGCTGGCCGGGGGGACCGCCCAGTTCAGGCGCGACTGATCGATGCTCAGGGCACGCCAGCCCTCACGTGCGAACTCGTTCAGGCGTG
>JAKAHX010000136.1 GCA_021814735.1 Chloroflexota bacterium
CCTCGACGACGGCCGAGGGCAGGACCCAGAGCACCGGCTCGAGCCAGCCACGCTCCGGGCGGGCGATCACCCGCCTTCCCCGGAATTCCACGTCCCCCGCGGTGGGCTCGATGACCCCGGCGATCACGTTGAAGAAGGTGGTCTTGCCGGCCCCGTTGGGCCCGATGAGGCTGACGATGGCCCCCTCGGGAATGTCGAAGTCCACGTCGCGCACGGCGATCAACCCGCCGAACTGGCGGGTCACCCGCGAGGCCTTCAGGATGAGGGGGCGCCCCGACGCGGCGGCGCTCATTGTCCGGCCCCCTCGAGCGCGCCCGTGGGCGCCGTGGGCTCCTCGGCCTCCTCCGCGGCGTGCAGCTCGCGTCGCCGTCTCGCGCTCGGGAAGAGCCCCTCGGGCCGCAGCAGCATCATCGCCACCAGGGCCAGGCCGTAGAGCAGGTACTGGTATTGCAGGAAGTCGATCCCGGACAGCGGCGTGCCAGCCAGGAACGCGTTGAGCTGCTTCAGGATCACCGTCTGGATGATGAAGATGATGAAGGCCCCGGCGCCGACGCCCCAGATGTTGCCCATGCCGCCCAGGACCACCATGGCGAGCACCGTGAACGAGACGGTGAACCCGAACTGGTCCGGGCTGACGAAGGAGAGCTTGGAGGCGACGAACACGCCGCCGAGACCGGCCGTGGACGCGCCGAGCGCGAAGGCGAGCAGCTTGGTGGACACGGTGTTGACGCCGTTGCTCGCCGCCGCCAGTTCGTCCTCGCGGATCGCCATCCAGGCGCGGCCCAGGCGGGACTCCTGGAGCCGGAAGATCGCGATGATCGCCACGGTGATGATCACCGCCATCGTGACGTAGAACGGCCACGGGTCCGTGAACTGGAACTGGTACCCGAGGAGCGACGGCAGGTAGACGCCGCTGATGCCGTTGGTGCCCTTGGTGTACCGGTCGGCGTTCAGGAAGACGGTCGGCACGATCTCGCCGAAGCCCAGCGTGACGATGGCGAGGTAGTCGCCGCGCAGGCGCAGGGTGGGGGCGCCGAGCAGCAGCCCGAACATGGCCGCCACGAACGCGCCGACCAGCAGCATGCCCCAGAACGGGAAGTCGTTGCCCGAGAACGGCGAGGCGCCGTAGGCGTACGTGTAGGCGCCGATCGCGAAGAACGCGGCGTAGCCCAGGTCCAGCAGTCCGGCGAGCCCGACCACGATGTTGAGCCCGAGGGCCAGCAGGACGTACACGCCCGCGTCGGCGAAGCTGTTCACCCACACCGACTGGGGGTTGAAGCCGCTGAACGGCGGGAACGTGGCGACGATCGGGAGCAGGGCGGTGACGAGCGCCATCGTCACGATCGACGAGATGGACCGGTGCGACGACGAGGCATCCCGAAGCCGGTCGAGCAGCGGAACCCGGCGTGCCGCTCGGCCGCTCATGCCCGCTCTCCCAGTTGCTGGCCGAGGAGCCCCGTGGGCCGGAAGACCAGCACCAGCACGAGGATCCCGAAGATGAAGACCTCGAACCAGCGCGAGTAGCCGAACTGTGCGGCGGCCACGTACACGAAGCCGATGAAGAAACCACCCAGCGCGGCGCCGGTGGTGTTGCCGATGCCGCCCAGCACCGCCGCGGTGAACGCGAAGAGGCCGGCGTAGAAGCCCTGGTTGAAGACCGCGTAGCCGAAGTAGAGCGCCCAGACGATCCCGCCCGCGCCCGCCAGCGCGGAGCCGATGAAGAAGGTGATGGCGATGGTCTGGTCGATGTTGACGCCCATCAGCTCGGCCGCCTCGCGGTCCTGCGCCGTGGAACGCATGGCACGCCCGAGCCGCGTGCGGCCCACGAACAGCTGCAGCCCGATCATCAGCGCCACGGCCACCAGCACGATGAAGACGTTGAGGTAGCCGATCGAGGCGCCCGCGATGTCGAAGCGCGCGTTCAGCGTGAAGATCTGGGGCGAGTTCACCGGGGACGGCCCGAAGAAGGCCTGCATGATGTTCTCGAGGATGAACGAGACCCCGATCGCCGTGATGAGGGGGGCCAGGCGCGGGGCGTTGCGGAGCGGGCGATAGGCGAACCGCTCGATGGCGACGCCCACGAGCCCCATGATCCCCATGGTGAGCAGGAAGAGCGCCACGAGCACGACCGCCAGCTCCACCGGGTTGTTGATGGCGCCGTTGAACCCACCCATGGTGAGCAGCCAGAGCGCCACGAACGCACCCAGCCCGAAGATGTCGCCGTGGGCGAAGTTGATGAGCTCGATGATCCCGTAGACCATCGTGTAGCCCAGCGCGATCAGCGCGTAGATGGCCCCGATCGTCAGGAAGTTCGAGAACTGCTGGGGCCCCACCAGGACGTAGGCCACCACCAAGCTCACGGCGATGGCGCCGATCAGCCGGTACGGGCCGCCCTCGAGGCGCGCGGGCAGCTGGATGGAACGTTGCATCTGCATGAGGCGGTGTCCAGTGGGGCCCTGTGGGCGGTGGCCTGTGAAGCAGGCAGGGGCCGGGAGGCGATGACGCTTCCCGGCCCCTGGTCCCCGCTGCTCGCTACTGGCTGGCGGCCGGAGACGCCGAGCTGCCGCTGGTGCCGAAGTCCTGCTGGCGGACGAAGACCCAGTTGCCGACGCCGCCGTCGGCGGACATGTCCGTCTTGTAGAAGGAAATGATGTGCTGGCTGGTGTCGCCGTTCTGGTCGAACGAGATGGTGCCCAGCTGCGTGTTGAACTTGTTGGACGGGTTGGTGGCGTAGGCGCGGACCGCTTCCCGGAGCCCCGACTGGGGGGTGTTCCCGGCCACGGCCTGGAGCGCCTGGAGGATGACCTGCGTGCAGGCGTACGCCGAGGCGCTGTACGCGCCGGGCTGCTCCCCGTAGGCCTTCTGATAGGCATCGGCGAAGGCCGAGGCGTTCGGGATGTCGTGGGTGGCGGCGATCGTGCCGAACGAGTTGGCGGCCGCGGCGCCCGCGACCTTGATGAACGAGCCCTGGACGTTGCCGGGGCCGTCGACGATGCCGTCGCCGCCGCCGAACGCCAGGTTGCCCATGCCGACCTGCGCCATCTGCTTGCGGAGCAGGCCGCCGCCCGTCGCGGTGACGCCGCCGAAGTAGACCACGTCAGGGTTCTGGCCCTGGACGGCGGTCAGGAGCGGCGTGTAGTCCGTGGTCGTGGCCGGCGCGCCGTCCTCCTTGATCACGGTGCCGCCCAGCGCCGTGAACTGCTTGACGAAGACGTCCGCGAGGCCCTTCCCGTAGGTCTCCGTGTCGTCCACGACGTAGGCGCGCCGCTTCCCGAGATCCTTGTAGGCGAACTCGGCGCCCGCGAGGCCCTGGATGTCGTCCGTGGTGGCGACGCGGATGTAGTTGATCCGGTTGGGGAACGCCTTGCGGATCTGGAGGGCGCCGTACTGAGGCTTGGTCAGGCCCGGGTTGGTGTTGGCCGGGCTGCACTGGAGCAGGCCCGCCTGATTGGTGATCGGGATCTCGGCCGCGCCGACGTTCGAGTTGAACGGGCCGACGACGCCGATGACCGACGGATCCGCCACCAGCGACTGGACGTTGGTAGCGCCCTGCTGCGGGTTGTGGACACCGTTGACCGCGTCGTCCTTGATGCTGAGCAGGATCTTGTAGCCGCCGACCCCGCCATTCGCGTTGGCCTGGTCGACCGCGAGCTGGACCCCCTTCTTGGTCGGGTCGCCGTTCGCGAACTCGCCGCCCGAGAGCGGGAGGTCCACGCCGATCGTGACCGTCTTGCCGCTTGCCGCTGCCGACCCGCCCGGGGCCGCGGCACTGGCCGGTGCCGTCGTGGCCGCGCTGCTGCACGCGCCGGTCAGGATCACGGCGACAACGGCGAGCGCGCCGATACGCCTGGTTTGCATAGAAGTGCAGTCTCCTCCTCAACGCTGCCGCTTCCCACAACACACCCCGGCGCATGACACGCGAGGCGGGGAGGTGGGAAGGGTCGTCGGGAAACGTCGAGCGGGGAAACGAGGCAACGGCGGCACCCCTCGTGACCGCCGGGACCGGTTCCTCCAAGGACGGGAGATGCGGGTGACGACCGAACCCACCAGGCATCGCTGCCAGTCGCCGATGGGTAGGCGTATGATAGGCACCGGCGTCTCAAATGCAAGCGACGGTTTCGAGCGCCCCGGGCGTGTGCGGCCCGGCCGGAAGGCCCGACCCCACCCGGTGCGGCGCGCTCGAACAACCGGAACGGTTTCGGCAGCGAACGGCGGCTCCGGCCGCCGGAGCGTGACGCCTGGCGACTTCATCCGAGGTATCGCTCGCCATCGTGCAGTACCAGGTCCGCACCGCCCGGATCACCGACGTCGAACGCATCGTGTCGATGCTCGACGCCGTCACGGCTGGCCGCGACCCGGACGGTGTGCCGCTGGCAACCGGCGACTTGCTTCGTCAGCTCGTCGGTCTCCCGCACGCCGTGGTGCTGGTGGCGGAGTCCGGACGGCGGCTCGTGGGCGCCGCGGTCCTGGCGCTGCATCCCAGCGTGGCGCTGGGCGGGTTCGTGGGCACGGTGGACGTGCTCGTGACGGACCCGCTCGTCGCGTCCGCATCCGTCAGGCAGTCGCTCGTGGACGAGCTGCTGCGATCCGGGCGGAACAAGGGGTGCGTGGCCATCGAGACAGGGCCCACGGGTGACCCCGCGGAGCGGGAGCGCTGGGTCGCCGACGGATTCGTGGAAGCCGACCCCCGCCTTGTCCGGAACATCGCGCGCGTGCGCGTGTGACCCGGGCCCAACACGTCTACCGGCGCCCGCGGGCGTCGGCACCCGGCACCGCCAGAGCGGTGGCCGAATGCAACAGGAGACTTGCGTGAGCAAGAACGTCGCCGTCTTCGTTGACGTCGCGAACATCTTCTACGCCGCCAAGGCGGCTGGCGTGGACATCGACTACGTCACGCTGCTGAAGGCGGCCAGTGCCGGGCGGGACCTGGTCCGCGCCTATGCCTACACCGGGCTCGACCCGGAGAACGAGAACCAGCGCCAGTTCCACGCCTTCCTCGCGCGGAACGGCTACAAGGTCGTCAGCAAGGACATCCGCAAGTATGGCGACGGCAAGGTCAAGGCCAACCTGGACATCGAGCTGGTCGTGGACCTCATGCGCACGTCGCGGAACCTGGACATCGCCGTGGTGGTCTCCGGTGACGGTGACTTCGCCCCGGCGATCCGCGCGGTCCAGCAGACGGGCACCCGGGTCGAGGTGATCAGCTTCCGCGGCAACACCAGCTCGGACCTGATCGACGTGGCGGACGTTTTCACCGACATCACCCAGATCGCCAGGGTCGAGCGGTCCTCGCGCAGCGGCCGGCGGGTGGCCGCGGAGGAGGACCTCTCGATGACGGAGGTCCCGGAGAAAGAGACCGAGGGAACCGGCCGGCGACGGCGGACACGCCGCGGGGAAGGTCGCGAGGAGATCCGGCGCGAGGAGCGCCGCGGCGAGCGGCGGGAGCACGCGCCGCTGCCGGCGGCAGGGTCCACGCCCTCCGGCATGCCGCTCGTGGTGCTGCCTGGCGAGAAGCTGAGCCGCGCCGGCGCTGCCATCGCCCAGGTCGCGGAGCGCGAGGAACCCGAGGAGCTCGTGGGCGCGGAGGCCACCGAGGGCGCGGAAATCGTGGCAACGGAGGTCGCGGCGGCGGAGGTGCAGGGCGGCCAGGAGGCCGGCAAGCG
>JAKAHX010000137.1 GCA_021814735.1 Chloroflexota bacterium
AGCACGCTGCCCGGGCGCTGGCCGCCGAGCGGCGTGGCGGTGCCCGCGTGCACCATGAGTCGGATCATCTCCTCGTGCTCCGCCGGCGATCCATCGCACCAGCGGACGCGATCCGGCTTGCACAGGGCGGCGACCTCTCTTACCCAGGCGTCAAGCTTCGCGTTGCGCACACGTTCCTCCTGGCGGCCCCGCGCGCGATCGGTGGAACAGGCCGGGACCGCGGCGCCCAGTCTAGGCCGATTGCCATCCTACAGAGGTGCGAGCGGCCCAAGGACACCACGCCCATTGGGCCCAGTCGGCCCGCCGTCATCACGAGCTGGATCGCGAGGGGCTCCCTGCACAGGGCCGCCGCAGTCCGGCAGCTGCCGCGCTCCCGAAACGCGGTGAAGATGCCACAGTGCTCCGTCGCCGGCGCCATCATGCGCGCCCCCTGGGGGTGGCGCTGACGGGGTGGAACACCTCGTCGTCGGCCGGGGGGCGAGCGCGCCACCCTGTCCAGGCAGGGACGTGCACGCGCTGCGCCGCAGGGCGGTGGCCGCCCACACGGGCTGCGGTCCAGACGGCACTTTCCAGCGCACGCGGCTCCCCCTACCGTTGACGGCGCCGTTTCGGGGGGCGATGACGGTGCAGGGGGTGACGCGGACGCCCGGGGCCGGCCGGAGCGATGCCCCGGACAGCTTGCTCGTCCGGCGGGTGGTCGACACCGCGGAGGTGGGCGCTTCGTCGAGGTTGCCCGCGGCTCTGCTTGCGTACGCCGCCGCAGTCGCGCTGCCCACGCCGCTGCCACCGTTCCTGAAGGCGCCCGTCGGGCCGCCGCGGGCATTCACCCTCCAGGAGCCGACTGATCTCCTGACCTCGCTTGTTGCCATGCCACTTGCATGGCTCGTGTTCGACCTCGAGGTCGGGGCGGCGCTGGGCATCCCGGCCTCGATTGGCTGCTCGGCTGGAGCGCGCTCGTGCGCCGAAGGAGGGCCGGGATCCCGGCGGTCCTGACGTTCGTTCCAGTGGTCTCGGTGGTCACGCTCGTCG
This sequence comes from Chloroflexota bacterium, assembly GCA_021814735.1. GTDB lineage: Bacteria > Chloroflexota > Limnocylindria > Limnocylindrales > CSP1-4 > JAJYNJ01. The sequence goes on from JAKAHX010000137.1 coordinate 1,030, forward strand.
GCTACCTCGGCTGGGCGGCCTTGCACCACGGGACGTTGCCCGGGTTCTACGACGTGGGTCTGGTGCAGTAGGGTCGGGGTCCGACCGCAGGAGGCGCGCATGCGCGGGAAACATGTCGGGCGCGATCGGGCTCGGGGAGGTCCGTCCCCCGGGCACGTCGGAGATGAGCACGCAGTCGACGTCGTCGCGTGGATCGGCGCGCTCAGCGCGCTGCTGGTGACCGTGACGGTGGTGGGCCCGTTGCTCCACCCTTGGTGGCCCGGCGAGCTGCGGCGGGCCATCGCGCATTGGACCCGGTCAGTGATCGCGGGCCGGTCATGAGGCGCACGTTCCTCGCGCTGGGTGTCGCGCTCGCCTTGGTCTCGTCGTTGCCCGCGATGACGGGGACGCTCGCGGGCGCCAACGACACGAGCCCCAGCGTGTCCCCGGAGGGCGCGGGTCCATCGGCCGCGCCCGCACCCATTCCGGGCACGAGCGCCACGATGCCCTACGTGGGCGGTACGACGATTGCCTGGACGGCGCAGAACGTGCCCGTCGTGAACGGGCCCTACCCGCCCTACCGCGACGGCCTCCTCGGCGGTTCCCTCGACGGAGTGGCCACCGGGCCCGGGGGCCTCGTGGCAGCAGGGAGTGACTACGGCATCCTCTCGAAGCCTGGGTTCGGCAGCGCCGCGAGCTGGGTCTCCGCGGATGGGGGCGCGACCTGGACCGAGCACCCTGTCGAGGCTGCGGACCCCGGGTTCACCGCCCTGGCCGCGCACGGGGGCGTGTTCGTGGCGAGCAGTCTCGCCGGCGGGTTCTGGTACTCGTCCGACGGGGCGGACTGGACGCGCGCGACGAGCGGCCCCACGGACACCGGTGGCATCTCCGACCCGCGCCGCGTCGCCCTGGCGCCCGGCCTCGGTGGCTTCGTGGGGATCGTGTGGGCGGGAGGCTCCACACAGGCGTGGAACTCGAGCGACGGCACGGAGTGGAGCGCGGCGCCCGCACAGTCCTCGCTGCAGGGCTTCTATCCGCAGAGCCTCGCGGCGAGCGGGGAGCGGGCCGTGGCCGTCGGCACGTCCGGGTCGGCGGGGAACCTCCTCGTCACGAGCGATGGCCTGCGCTGGTCGCGGGTCGCGCTCCCGGCCGGCATGGACGCCACTCGCGCCAGCACCAGCGTCGCAGGCGGCCGTTTCCTGATCGTCGCGCCGTACATCGACGCGACGCACTACGGCACCGCGGTCTGGTCGTCCCTCGACGGTGTGCGCTGGGAGCGGACCTCGTTCCTGACCGCCCGCGCCGCATTCCCTGACCGCGTCGGCAACGTCGTGCCGTTCGGTGCGGGTTGGATCGCCGCCGGCTGGGGGCCCAACGGCGCGGACGGCGGCGCGGACGACTGCGTGCCGATCGTCTGGGCCACGCCCGACCTCGTCCACTGGACGCGCGCCGCGCTTCCCCCGACGCCGTGGCCCGGAACCTGTGAGCAGCCGCTGCGGATCGCCGTCAGCGGGGCGCGCGCGATCGCTGTGGGTTCGGCGTGGGACATGGTGTCCACCAGCCCCGCCGCCTGGATCGGCACGATCGTCCCAGCGCCCCAACCACAGCTCGCCCTCCACCAGGCATCGGCGACGGGTGTGACGCCGGGGGGGCCGTTCACGCTCTCGACCAAGGTCACCCGCGCGGGCCGGTACGTGACGATGAGGATCGCGACCAGCCCGGCGCTCGCAGGGGCGCACGTCGGCATCTGGATCGCCATGAAGGGATCCGACGGACACTGGTCCGCGTTCTCGCCGCACACCGGGCGGATCGCCGACGCGCAGGGCATCGTGACCTACTACTACCGCGCGCGGTCAGCGGCTTGGCTCTCCTTCCAGGCGCATGTCGCCGCCGATGCCACCCATCCGGCTGCCGTGTCGAACGCCGTGCAGGCACGCTGGATGCCGTAGGCCCATCGCTGGAAAGGCCAGCGATGAACAGCGGGCAACGAAGGGTTGTGCAGTCGACCGGTGTGCGCCAGTCGGTCAGGGGCACATGGACGGCCTCCAGTGGCAACGTCGCCAATGGAAGACCAGGCCACATCTCGGCGAGGAGTGGTCGACCGGCTGGGTCGAGACCGGCGGGCAGACGTCGGCGGGGCATGTCGCGCCTCGGGGACCCCGCCGACTCCCAGCACGATCGCCGCGCCGGCGGGGAGCGGCCGGACAGGACTCAGCGGGGGATGATGGTCGGTCCCGGGCGCCCGGCCAGCCGGTCGGCTGCGTACCAGCCCAGCGCGCCGCCGGCTGCCCCGACGACGAGCGGCACGCCGATCCAGAACGGCGCCTCCAGGAGCAGGCTCTGCGTGGTCTCTCCATCGCTACCCGACCACGCGGGGTTCCAGAGGAGCGCCGTCAGAGCCGCGTAGCCGAGCATGATCGAGACGAGCATCGCGAGGCCCGCCAATGCGCCGCGCCGGGGGCCGTGCGGCCGATCGCCGAGGCGGACGAGCGCGCCGGAGCCGCCGCACAACAACAGGCCGAGCAGCATCTGCGGCGGCGCAACGTCCATGAACCCGGTCCCGAGGCGCACCGCGACCTGTGCGGCCAAGCCAAGCATCCAGCCGCAGGCGAGCAGCACGACCAGCACACCGCGCTGGTCATGGAAACGGTCGTTTGACATCGACCCGCCCCCCTCTCGTGCCGATTGTCAGCGCCCGGGGTCCTTCCGCCAAGTGTCTTTCGACCCGCCCGGCTCGCGGCAGGTCAGGATGCCGTCGACCAGGGTGCGCGCATGTCCCCGGACGTCCGTGCCTCGCGGCAGTGCCCGGGCGCGAGCGTGAGTTCGTCCCCGGCGCGACGTACCGATCCACTACGGGCACACACGTCCGGACGGGGGCACCTCCAGGCAGAGCAGGTATGCGTCCGCGGTCGCGTCGATGCAGGTGTCGCTTCGCCCGAGGCTGCCGTGCCCGTTGCCGTCACGGGTGACGAGCACGCTCGAGGCGAGCTGGTGGGACAGCGACACGCCCCACTGATAGGGCGTCGCGGGGTCGCCGGTCGAGGCGACGATCAGGATGGCCGGCGCGCCGTTCGCCTGGACCGGGCCGGGCACGCCCTGCGACGCCACCGGCCAGAAGGCGCACGGGAGGCCCGAGTAGGCGGCGAGCCCGGCGAAGTCGGGGGCCGTTGCCCGCAGCCCGTCGGCCAGCCTCGCGTACCACTCGACGTCGCGCGGGAGGGGCCAGTCGATGCAGGAAACGGCCATGTTCGCCTCCATGAGACCGTTGACACCCGCGGCGACGTTCGCGAAGAACGTGGGGTTCCCGTGCTCAGCGTCGTAGAGGGCCTGCGCGAGCTCCTTCCACGCGCCTGCCTGGAGCAGCACCAGGATGCCGTCCCAGGCCTGCCCGGCCGAGACGCCGTCGATCGGAGCGTCGGCGAACTGAGTCATGAGGGCATCGAACGCGTGCCGCGTCCCGCCGTCCGACCAGAATGCGCACGCCCGGTCGGCTGCGCACGAGGCCAGAAAGAGGTCGAGCTGGCGCTGCAGGGCGACCGCTCGATCGCCCGCCTCGGTGGCGGCGTCGAGGGACGGGTCGAACGGGGCGTCGAGGATCATCGCCCGGATTCGGGAGGGAAACCGCTCCGCGTACCGCACGCCGATGAGCGCGCCGTAGGAGATCCCGACGTACGTGAGGGTCGCCTCGCCGAGCGCCGCGCGGATCTCCTCGAGGTCTCTTGCGACGTTCTCCGTTCCCACGAAGGGGAGCAGGTCGCCGCTCCCCGCCTGGCATGCGGCGCCGAACTCCCTGGCAGCAGCGATCCATTCCGCTCGTTCGGAGGCGGTCCGTGGGTATGGCTGACCGGGCCGCGGGTAGGTGCCCAGGCACCGGATCCGGGGGCTGCTCATCCCGACGCCGCGGGGATCGAAGCTCACGATGTCGAAGCGCGCGCGCATGGCGGGCGTGAAGAGCGTGTCCGCGCCGAGGCGGATTGCGTCGATGCCCGAAATGCCCGGGCCTCCGGGGTTGAAGAGGATGGAGCCGATGCGGTGCGCAGGATCGGTGGCTGGGAGCCGGGCCAGCGCGATCGTCAGCTGGGGACCCGCCGCCTGCGCGTAGTCGCGGGGCACCTGGAGAGTGGTTGTCTCCAGTCCGTCAGTGCCGGTGAACCACCGAAGGGCCGCGGCCGTCTGAGACTGTTGTGGCGCCGCATGCGTGCCCGGCGGGGCCGACGTCGTGCCGGCACATCCGGCGAGTACCGTGATCGCCGCGAGGATCGCGAGCGTCTTGCCCATGGACATACGTCACTCGGCGGGCCGGTCTCGCCGCTGGCCTGGCGGTGCCAAGGCGGCCTGGGCCTGGCCGCGCTCGACGCCCCCGTTGCGCGATGACAGCATTCCGCCTGTTCGCCGGGGGGCAAGTGCCGAAGGACCCGCGCTCGCGTGGACGGCACAAGTGCGGCATCCCGGCGCTCCATTGTCGAGTCGCGTCGGCCGGCGCGATTGACGCTGCCGAAGGCGTGCCCGTAGAATCGCGCTGCTCTGCGAGCGGGAGTAACTCAGTTGGCAGAGTGCTTGCTTCCCAAGCAAGATGTCGCGGGTTCGAATCCCGTCTCCCGCTCCACTTCCTCCCCTTCCGACC
>JAKAHX010000138.1 GCA_021814735.1 Chloroflexota bacterium
GGGCACCGAGCGACGCCCGGGGCGCATGGTTGCCATCCTCGCCGGGCGCGCCCGGAGGGGTCACGAAGAGCGGGTCCGACGACCCGGGCACTGGGCGGCGGCGCGGCACGGATCGAGTCTAGCGCCGAGCCCTACGGGACGAGCTCGAAGGACGCCCCGGAGACGGCGCGCAGCAGTGCGTAGGGGCGCCGGTCGAGCGTGGCCACCTGCGCCGCCCCGGTCCGCTCGACCAGCGCAACGGTCAGCGCGTCGGCCAGCGAGCAGCGGGGATCCACCGCCAGTCGCCGCAGTTCACGGGCGCGCTCCAGGTCTCCCGGCGTGGGCGCCAGCAGGTCGATCGCGCCCGAGCCGATCGCCGACAGGAACGCGTCCGCCGCGCCGGGGCCGAGGCCCCGCTGCAGGACGTGCTCGCACTCCGCCAGCGTCACCGCCCCGATCGCCAGCGGCTCCCTGGTCGTCGCGAACCACCCGGCGGCCGCCGCGTGGTTGAGGTCCGCGCGGTCGGCCGCCGCCACGACGACGCTCGCGTCCAGCAGCACCGTCACCGGCGCGGGCCGCCCATCTCTCGCGCAGCGATCCGGCCCGCGTCGAGCGACAGGCGCCCGTGCCCGCTCCGCCCGACCCCGATGAACGGCAGCGGCCCGCGGGGCGGCTCGGCGCGCTCGAGGTAGGCCGCGATCGCCTCGCCGATCAGCGCGGTCTTGGTGCGCCCGGAGATCCGGGCCAGTCGGTCCAGGCGGTCCAGGAGTCCCGCGTCGAGCAGGATCGTGGTGCGCCGCGTGGTCGGTGTGGTCGTTCGTCGCTCGCTGCTGGACATATGACCACATATATGCTCCACTGGACGCCAGCCGTCAACCCTCCCTACGATCGGGCTGCGCGTCCTCCGGCGAAGGTCGCGCCATCGGAGCGCACGCCGAGCCGGGAGTCCACCATGGCCAACCTCGAAGCGCACCTGCGCGTCCCCGGACCCACTCCACTCCCCGATCCCGTCCGCGAGGCTGGGGCATGGCAGATGGTCAACCATCGCGGCCCGGAGTTCGCCGCGCTGATGGGCCGCGTCGTGCCGGCGCTGCAGCGCGGGTTCCGCACCACCGGTGACGTGGTCCTCGTCGGCACGTCCGGGACGGGCGGCCTGGAGGCGGCAGTGGTCAACCACCTGTCGCCGGGCGATCCGGTCCTTGCCGTCACGGTGGGCGCGTTCGGCGATCGGTTCGCCAGGATCGCGAGCCAGTACGGCGCCGACGTGACACTGCTCGAGGTGACATGGGGACGCGCCGCCGAGCCCGACGCGGTGCGCGACGCCGTGGCGGCGATGCAGGCGGCCGGGCGGTCGCCGCGGGCCGTCTTCCTGACACACAACGAGACGTCGACCGGGATCACCAACCCGATCGGGCCGCTCGCCGCCGCTGTCCGCTCGACCGCGCCGGAGGCGCTCCTGCTCGTCGACGCGATCAGCGGCCTGGGCGCGCTGCCCTTCGATACCGACGGCTGGGGGCTCGACGTGGTGATCACGGGGTCCCAGAAGAGCTGGATGGTCCCCCCGGGCCTGGCGATGCTCTCGGTCTCGCAACGGGCGTGGGAAGCGTCCGAGCGGGCCACCATGCCCCGCTTCTACTTCGACCTGAAGGCGCATCGCGATGCCGCGCAGAAAGGCTCGACGCCCTGGACCCCGCCAGTGAGCGTCTGCTTCCAGCTCGACGTGGCCCTGGGCCTCATCGAGCGCGAGGGCTACCCGGCCGTCTTCGCGCGACACGCCGCCTGCGGCGCGGCCACCCGGGCGGGGCTGCGCTCGCTCGGCTTCGAGCTCTTCGCCGACCCCGCGCACGCGTCGAACACGGTGACGGCCGCACGGGTCCCCGCGGACCTCGACTGGAAGCGGTTCAGTGCCGACCTGCGTGGCCGCGGCCTGACACTGGCGGGAGGGCAGGGCGCGCTGACCGGCCAGGTCTTCCGGGTGGGACACCTGGGGTACGTCACCGTGAACCAGATCCTGGCCGCCCTCGAGATCCTGGAGGAAGCCCTGGCCGCCGCCGGGCGCCCCGTGGACCGCGGCGCGGCGCTCGCGGCGGCCGCCCGGGCGGCGGACCGGGCGTCGGCGCAGATAGCCGACCCGCCGATGGACGCGTCGATGAGCGCGGCGGCACGCGCGGATGGAACCGAGGTGCAGGCATGAAGCTGCTGGTCGCGGAGCCGCTCGCCGAGGAGGGCCTCGCGCTCCTTCGCGCCCATCACCAGGTGGACGTCCGCACCGATCTCTCCCGGGACGCGCTCCTCGCCGCGCTGCCCGCGTACGACGGGCTGATCGTCCGCAGCCAGGTCAGGGTCGACGCGGAGGCCATCGCCGCGGGTGTCCGGCTGGCCGTCATCGGTCGGGCCGGGGTCGGCGTGGACAACGTGGACCTGGACGCCGCCACCCGCGCCGGGATCGTGGTGGTCAATGCCCCGACCGGGAACACCATCGCCGCGGCGGAACACACGCTGGCCCTCATGTTCGCCCTGGCCCGTCGGGTGGCAGCGGCGGATGCCTCCGTGCGGCGCGGCGAGTGGAAGCGGAGCGCCTTCACGGGGATCGAGCTGCGCGGCAGGACCCTGGGCATCGTGGGGCTCGGCAAGATCGGCATGGCGCTGGCCGACCGGGCGCGCGGCCTGCAGATGGAGGTGATCGGGCACGACCCGTACGTGTCCGCCGAAGCAGCCGCGCACCATGGAGTCGGGCTGCGCTCCTTCGAGGAGGTTCTCGAGGCCGCGGACGTCCTGAGCCTGCACGTGCCGAACACCCGCGCCACCCGGGGCCTGATCGGCGCCGCGCAGCTGGCGCGGATGAAGCCGACCGCGTTCCTGCTCAACGTGTCGCGCGGATCGGTCGTCGACGAGGCCGCCCTGGCCGAGGCCCTGGCGGCGGGGCGCATCGCGGGAGCCGGCCTGGACGTGTACGCGACCGAGCCACCGGTCGGGTCGCCGGTGCTCGACGCGCCAAACACGGTGCTGACCCCGCACCTCGGCGCATCCACCGCGGAAGCCCAGGTCCGCGTGGCCGTCGAGGCGGCGGAGCAGGTCCTGGACGTGCTCGACGGGCGACCGGCCCTCTACGCGGTGAACGCTCCGCTCGTCGCACCGGAGACCGCGCAGGCACTCGCGCCGTTCCTGCCGCTGGCCGAGACGCTCGGCCAGCTGTACGCGCAGCTCGCGCCCGCTCCGGCCGACGAGCTGACGCTCGAGATCGCGGGCGAGCTCGCGAGCCACGAGACCGGCCCGCTGGCCGCAGCCGCGCTGCGCGGGCTGCTCGAGGTGGGCACGAGCGAACGAGTCAACCGGATCAACGCGCCGGCGATCGCGCGCGCCCGGGGCATCAGCCTCATCGAGCGCAAGCTGCCGGATGCCGGACCGTTCGCGTCGCTCGTCACGCTGAACGGCGCCACCGCGGTCGGCGGCACGGTGGCCGGGGGCGAACAGCGCATCGTGCGCCTCGGCGACGATTGGGTCGACATGGCGCCCGCCCCGAACATGCTGGTCACCAGGCACCGCGATCGCCCGGGGACGATGGGCCGGGTCGGGTTGATCCTGGGCGAGCATGACGTCAACATCAGCGCCATGCACCTGGCCCGGCGTGCCCCGCGCGAAGAGGCGAAGATGATCCTGGCTTTGGACGACCCCGTGCCCGACGCGGCCGTGGCCGCCATCCGGGCCGACCCGGAGGTGCTCGACCTGTGGCTCATCCGGCTCGATCTCGGTGACTGACGCTGGTTCCCCGATCCCTGCCGGACTCGACGCCACGCTGGTCCTGGTCCGGCACGGCGAGTCCACGTGGGTGGCCGAGGGCAGGGTGCAGGGCGGGGCTGATCCACCGCTGTCGCCGCTCGGTCTCCGCCAGGCGGCCCTGGTGGCGGATCGGCTCGCGGACCCCGGCCGGCGTCCCGCCCTCCCCGTCCCCGGCGGCCCCCCCGCCGCGTGCTGGCACTCCCCGCTGCGACGGGCCGCAGCGACCGCCGACGCCATCGCCGGGCGGTGGGCGTCGCTCCGCCCCACGGCCGACGGGCGGCTCCGCGAGATCGGCCAGGGCGAGTGGGAGGGCCTCACGGGCGACGAAGTGCGGACGCGGTACCGCGAGCTGCGAGCTGCCTGGCGGCGTGACCCGGTGCACGCGCATGCGCCCGGCGGCGAGTCACTGCAGGAGGTGGACGACCGCGCGCGGGCGTTCGCCGGCGACGCCTTCGCCGCGCTCCGGGCGTCGGCCGCCGACGGCCCCGGATCCTCGGGCCCCTGGGGCGAACCCACGGCGCCCGGACCGTCGGCGCGGCCCGTGGCACCCGGGTCGGACCCGGCGGGGCCAGGCCGCCCGTGGGGGCTCGTGGTCGCCCACGACGGACTGCTCCGTGTCCTCCTCCTGGTGTTGCTCGAGCTGCCCCTGCAGGGGTTCTGGCGGTTCCCGCTGGGCCTCTGCGGGCTGTCGGTCGTGGAGATCCGCGCCGGCCGCGCCGCGCTGGTGCTGCACAACTCGCTGGAGCACCTCGCCCCGCTCGGCGCGGCTGCCGGGGAGACGCCGGACCGGGGCGGCGCCCTCTAGGCAGGCCGGAGCAGGGCGGGGCGGGCAACGCGGCGGCCCGTCACCAGGGCCGTGGCGTCCCGAGGCGCACCCCGGGAGGTGACCTCACCGGCGCCAGGGCCGGTATCGGAAGAGGAGCGCGAGCAGTCGGACCCGCAGCCGTCCGTAGGCGCGACGCACGGCGGCCGCGCGGTCGCGGCCCAGCACGTGGTGGCCGTAGGTAGTCTCCACCCGGGCCCTCGCCACGATCTCCAGGTCAGGTCGCGCGGAGGGCAGCACGTCCCCCAGCATGGTCGCGTACTCGTACACCGTCTGCGCGGGGCGCGGCGCGTAGCCGAAGCGCGCGGCGAGCCGCGCCACCCCGGTGTACGCGACCGTCGGGCTGCTGGAGGTGCCCCAGCGCAGGCGCGCCCACGTCACCAGGCCCAGCGCCAGCACGATCAGGCCCACGCCAAGCAGCAGCGAGAGCGGCCCACCGACCGGCCCACCGACCCCCGTCGCGCCTCCCTGGTCCGCGCCCGGCAGGCGCCGCCGAGGACCGACCGTGGTGCCCGTGTCCGGCACGAAGGTGGGCCCGGTGCGGGGCGAGGCGCTGGCGCCGGGCTTGGCCGAGGGCGTGGGAACCGGCGGTCCGGCCGGCAGGTCCGTGGGGCGCTGCCCGTTGATCGCGTTGCCCGGTGTGGGATCGAACCGTACCCAGCCGTACTTCGGGAAGTAGACCTCGACCCAGGCGTGCGCCGCGGCGCTCTCGACCTGGAAGACACCCCCCGGGGTGGGGCGCCCCGGGAGGTACCCGAGCACGTAGCGCGCCGGGATCTGCTGGGTGCGGAGCATCATCACCATCGTCGTGGCGAAGTACTCGCAGTAGCCACGGCGGCTGGTCAGCAGGCAGTCAGGTACCGGGACCCCGGGCGCGCAGGCGCCGCGCACGTCGGTGTCGTAGATGAAGTTGCCCCCGCTGTACAGCCAGTCCTGGATCGCCTTCGCGATGTGGTACGGGTCACGCTGGCTCGCCGGGAGCCGCGCAACGAGCCGGTTGGCGTCGGAGGTCACGATGGGTCCGATGCTGCCTGGCTCGATCAGGATGTA
>JAKAHX010000139.1 GCA_021814735.1 Chloroflexota bacterium
GCGCTCCGAGTGGCCCACGATGCACCAGTCCGCCAGTCCGGCCAGCATCGGCGCGCCGATCTCGCCCGTGTAGGCGCCGGCGGCCATCACGTGGACGTTCTGCGCGCCCACGGCCACGCCGGTTCCCGCGAGCGCCTCACGAACGGGCGCCAGGCAGACGTACGGGGGGCAGATCACCCGGACGACGTCCGGCGCGTCGGTGGCCGCCGCGATGGCCGCGGCGAGCTGGCCGGCGTCGGACGGGGTGGTGTTCATCTTCCAGTTGGCGGCAATGATGATCGGTCGCATGCCGCGATTATCCGGGGACTGCCGGTTCCCGTACCGGGCCGAATGGCGGATCGGCCGCGAGCGGCCCGGCAGTGTCGACGGCGAGCGCCAGCCGCTCGATCCGCTCGAGCGCCCGCTGCACCGACGACCGGGTCATCTCGAGCTGGGCCGCCAGCTCGCCCAGGGTTGCGTCGGGACTGCGCAGGCGGGCCCGGGCCACCGCCTGCACTGCGTCGCGTTCCCGGGCCAGCCACCCACCCGCCTGGAGCCGCTCGATCGCCTCGAGCTGCCGCGCGGAGGCACCCACCACCCGCTCCAGGTTGGCCGCCTCCGCGTTCAGCAGCCGGTTCAGTTCGCCTCGCAGCGCCCGCGCGACGCCCCGTGCCTCGACCTCCAGCAGCGACGGGCCGGCGCCGGTGGCACGCAGGAAGGCGGAGACCCGCTCGCTGCTCTTCCAGGTGACCACGCCGCGCCCGCGCCGCAACCGGACCGCGGCCGGGAGGCCGACCGAGGCGAGCCGTCCGGCGAGTTCCTCCGCCTCCCCGGGATCCACCACGAACTCCAGGTGCGTGCGTGCGAAGCCGAGGCTGAGCGAGCCGCGCGCCAGGAAGAGCCCGCGGAGCCAGGCCATCCGGCAATGGTCGGCGGCGGTGGACCAGTCGAACGACACCGGGGACGCGGCAGGTCCCAGCCGCACGGCCAGCCGGGCGATCGCGGGCGAATGCGCCTCGCCCGTGGCGGCACTCCCCAGCCCGGCGCGCTCCGCAGCGCGGCAGCACGCCCGGGTCGGCTCGATCGCGGCAAGCTCGGCCCGGATCGCGGCGACCAGCTCGCGGTCCGGGTTCGCCAGGCGGGACCGCGGCCGCGGGGAGGCCGCCCGTCCCGACGGCTCCCGCGGGGAGCGCCCCGCCCCCCCGCGCCACCGGCGCGCCGCGGCAGGCCCTGGGTCCGTCACGCGGAACTGGCGACCCGGAGCACGGGACGCGACCGGCCGCCCTCCTGGAACACCGCCATCAGCGCGGCCGCGAGCAGGGCCGAATCGTGCCGGTGTGCGTTGTCGGCGTCGACCACGCTCCTGACGACCAGGTCCGGGCCGCCGCGCGGGGGCGTCCAGTCGAGCGCCACCGGGTTGCTGCGGTTTCCCTCGGGCCGCCTCGCGCCGAAGTTGTCGTTCGCCAGCACCACGTCGATGAGACCCGGGCCGGCGTGCCGCGTGATCGCCGCCAGGTGGGCGGCCAGCCCGTACCCCTCCGTCTCGCCCACCTGCGTGGCCACGTTGGCCACGTAGCAGCGGAGCGCCCGCGAGGCCGCCACCGCGTCGCGGACCTCCGGGATGAGCAGGTTCGGCAACAGGCTCGTGTAGAGGCTCCCCGGGCCGAGCACGATGAGATCGGCCTCGGCGATCGCGTCGAGCACCTCGGTCGTGGCGCGAACGTCGGCCGGCGTCACCCAGACCCGGTCGATGCCCGGCACGCGCGCGATGACCGACTGGCCGTGCACCTCCCGGCCGTCCTGCGTGCGCGCGTGCAGGGTGAGCGGAACGGGTGCCGCCGGGACCACCTGCCCACGGACCGCCAGGACCCGGTTGGACTGTCGGACACCTTCCTCGAAGTCGTCCTCGATCGCGCTCATGGCCGCGATGAGCAGGTTGCCGAACGCGTGGCCTCCCAGCCCCTGCGTCGCGGCGGCGTCCTCCGGGAAGCGGTACTGCAGCAGCCGGGTCATGAGCGGCTCCGCGTCGGCCAGGGCGGCGATGCAGTTCCGGATGTCGCCCATGGGCGCGATGCCGAGCTCGGCCCGCAGCTTGCCGGAGGAACCGCCGTCGTCCGCGACGGTGACCACGGCGGTGATGTTGCTGGTGTGCTCCTTGAGCCCGCGCAGCAGCGTGGAGAGGCCCGTTCCCCCGCCGATGGCGACCACCCGCGGGCCGCGCGCCAGGTACCGCTTCTGGTAGATCACCTCCACCAGCGGCCCGGAAGGCTCCCCGAAGGGCAGCAGCAGCGTCCGCATCAGCCCGACGACCCCCACCAGGAACGCCGCGATCCCGGCCACCAGGAAGGGGATGGCGCGCGCCCCGTACGGGAGGAACTGCAGGGTGAGGACGTAGACCACGCCCTGCAGCGGACCGGTCACGATGATCTCGCGGTAGACCTGCTTGAGCAGGAAGGCGCCGGCCAGCGCCAGCGCCAGCTCGCCCAGCAGCACGAGCACCAGCCAGCGCTTGACCCCGATGCCTGGCATGAGCCAGTAGCGGAGATGCCCCCCTCGCAGCGACGGCCCCCCGGTCCGCGCGCCGCGCCGCCCCGGGCGCTGCGGCTGGCTCATGGGCCGCTCACCCTCGTTCGAGCTCCCGGTGCCAGACGCTCGCCTCGCCGTAGCCGCGATCGGCCCATCGGCGCTTGAGCTCCTCGGCGATCACGATGGATCGATGGTACCCCCCGGTGCAGCCGATGGCGACGGTCAGACGCGTCTTCCCCTCGGACACGTAGGCGGGAATGGCGAACGCGAAGAACTGGTCCGCGAACTCGAGGAACCGCTGCGCGGCCGGCTGTCCGAGCACGCGGGCCCGCACCGGCTCGGTGAGCCCCGAGAGGGGCCGCAGCTCCGGGTCGTAGTAGGGGTTCTCCATGAAGCGGACGTCGAACACGATGTCGGCCTCGATCGGCAGGCCGTACTTGTAACCGAAGCTGATCAGCTGGAGGGTCATCTGCTCGGGCTCGGTGGACGGCTCGAGCGCGGCGAAGATCCGCTCGCGGAGCTCCCGGGCCGAGAGGCCGGACGTGTCGATGATCGTGTCCGCGCACTCCCGCAGCGGTTCCAGCGCCTGGCGTTCCTGCGCGATCGACGCGGCGATCCCTCGGTGTCCGCCGAGGGGATGCCGATGGCGCGTCTCGCTGAAGCGCCGCACCAGCACCTCGTCGCGGGCCTCCAGGAAGAAGACCTGGGGCCGCAGGCCTCGCGCCTGGAGCGCATCCATCATCTCGGCGAACGCCGCGGGCGCGTCGCCGGCCCGCACGTCGAGCACGATGGCCACCCGTTCGAACCGGGCGGGCTCGCGCGCGACCAGGTCGGCCAGCCCGGGGAGGAACTCGGTGGGCAGGTTGTCCACCACGGTGTACCCGAGGTCCTCGAACAGCTTGCTGGTGGTGGTCTTGCCGGCGCCCGAGAGGCCCGTGATCACCGCGACGTGCTGCCGCTCGGTCACGTGGGCGACCCGCCGGAGGTCACCGCCCGGTCCAGCGCACGAGCCGGATGCTGAACTCGAAGAGGGCATACATCACGACCCCCAGCACGCTCGGGCTGATGGGATCGCCGCCGGGCGTCACCACCACCGCGAAGATGGCGATCCCCAGGATCACCATGCGCCGGTTCTTGCGCAGACGCTCCGAGGTGACGATCCCCACCTTGCTCAGGAGCACGAGCACGATGGGGAACTCCATGACCAGGCCGAACGCCAGGAAGAGGAGACTGACGAAGCCGAAGTACGCCTCCGCCGTGATCAGCGGCTCGAGGACGCCCGGCACCGCGAACCCCAGCAGGAAGGCCGACGCGAAGGGCAGCACCACGTAGGCGACCGCGACGCCGATGGCAAAGAAGCAGAGCGCGAGCGGCACCCAGGGGCGGGCCAGCCGGCGCTCCTCGGGGGTCAGGCCAGGGGCCACGAACCGCCACAGCTGGAGGAGGATCACCGGCATCGCGAGCACCACGCCGATCACGATGGCGACCTTGATCTGGATGAAGAAGGCGCCGCCGAGGTCCGTGAACCGGAGCGCGCCGGGGATGGGCGCCTTCAGGATCTCGATGGCCCTGGGGGCGAAGAACATCCCGATGACCGACCCGACCACCACCGCCAGGGCCGAGATGAAGAGCCGTCGACGGAGTTCGGCGAGGTGATCGACGAGGCTCATGACGCCCTCCTCGTTGGAGGCGGGCGCGGGCGACGGGGCGGCGGGCTCGCGTGGCGCAGCGCCGCCCGCCAGGGTCAGGTCCCCGGTTCGGACGGCATCCAGGTCAGCCACGCGAGCGGCTGTCGGGCCCGGCGGTCAGGCCCCGACCCGGGGCTCGCTCGGACCGGGGCCCTGCGGCGGCTCCGACCCCTGCGGGGCGGGCGCAGCGGGCTGCGGCGTGGCCTGGTTCACCGGCGCCGCGGCGGCCACGGGCGGCGCTGCGGGGGCCACGGGCGGCTGTGCGGGCTGGGCGTCCAGGCGGACCGACTCCTGCACGTCCGTGGCCGCCTTGCGGAACTCGCGGATGCTGGATCCGAGGCTCTTCCCGATCTCCGGCAGCTTGCTCGGGCCGAGCACGAGCAAGGCGATCGCCAGGACCAGGATGACTTCCATGGGGCCGATGTCGGGCATCGTCGAAGCGACTCCTCCGGCTGACCGTCACGGTCAGGGCAGCGATTGTAGCACCGGCAATCGGCCCGCCCAGGCCGTCGCCGCCGCGTCCAGCGCGGCCCCGGGATCCGGGGCGCCGTTCGCGGCGCCCGCGATCCCGCGCGAGACGTTCACGAGCAGCCCCCCGCCGGCCCGGCCAGCGGCCGCCCCGCCGGTCGCCGGGCCGTGCGCCAGCGCGGCGTCCACGTCTCCGCCCTGCGCCCCGATACCCGGCACCAGGAAGGCGAGGCCCGGCGCCACGGCGCGGAGCGTTTCCAGCTCGCGCGGTGCGGTCGCGCCCACCACCAGGCCCACCGTGCCGTGCTGCTCGTTCCACAGGGTGGCCCGGCGAGCCACCCGCACGTGCAGCGGCTCGGCCGGCCAGTCCTCGCCGAAGTCCGGCCCGACCTGCAGGTCCTGCAGCT
This sequence comes from Chloroflexota bacterium, assembly GCA_021814735.1. Classification (GTDB taxonomy): domain Bacteria; phylum Chloroflexota; class Limnocylindria; order Limnocylindrales; family CSP1-4; genus JAJYNJ01. The sequence continues at coordinate 5,069 of JAKAHX010000139.1, forward strand.
CTCCCGCGCCCGGGTTGGAGGTGCGGCACAGGACGTAGGCGAAACGGTCTGCACGCTCCAGCAACGGCGCGATGGCCTCGCGTCCCAGGTACGGGCTGACCGTGACCGCGTCGGCACCGAGGCGGTCGAACAGGGCGACGGCCTGGCGAGCCGCCGTGGAACCGATGTCGCCGCGCTTGGCGTCCGCCAGGACCGGGACGTCCGGCGGGACCAGCGCCCGCAGCCGCTCGAGCGCCGCCATCCCCTCGCCCCCGAACGCCTCGAAGAAGGCCAGGTTCGGTTTCACGGCCGCCGCGTGGGGCACCGCCGCCGCCAGCAGCAGCCGGACGAAGGCCTCGACACCGGCGAGGTCGGGCGTGAACCCGGCGGGCAGGGCGCGCGGGTCCGGGTCGATCCCGACGCACAGGACGGTGCCCACCCGCGCCGTGCGCGCGGCGAGCCTCCCGAGGTAGGTCGCCTCGACCGGCATCTCGTCCCCCTCCCCCGGCCTCATGGCCCCGTCGACGCTCCCGGCGCCACCGCGCCCGACGC
>JAKAHX010000140.1 GCA_021814735.1 Chloroflexota bacterium
AAGCAGCTCGGCGTGGCGAGCGGCCTCGCGGCGGCGATCCTCGCGCCGCTCTTCCTGGGGGTGACCGGGGCGCTCTTCCGCGGCGCCCTCGGGATGGGCGACCTGAAGCTCGCGGTCAGCCTGGGGCTGGCCTGCGGCCTCTCGCAGCTCTTCGCCGGGTTCGTGGTGGCATCCCTGGCGTCCGGCGTGGTCCTCGTCGCGCTGCTCGCGTCGCGACGCCTGGGGCTGCGGAGCGCGATCCCGTTCGGCCCGATCCTGATCCTGGCTGCCTTCCTCGCCGTGCTCCGGCCGGTGACCTGATGGCCGGTGCGAGGTCGCGTTGCGACGGCTGGACGCCTGCGACTATCATGCGGCCAGCCGGAGTCGTTCCCGCGGGCCGTGCCCTCTCGCTCGAACGGCGCACCACCGGCGGGCCTGGACAGCGCGGGGCGCCCGCAAGGGCGTCGCATGGAGTCGAAGCCTGCACGATGATGCGATGGGTCGCATAGGCCACGCGGTTCACGGGCGCGGGGCACTGCTCGCAGCGCTGCTCGCAGTCCCCTTGCTCTTCGGCACCCTCGGCGGCCCCGCCACGGCACGGGCGGATCCCCTCTCCGATGCGCTCAAGGCCCAGAAGGCCCTGCAGGCGCAGATCGCCGCGCAGCGCCAGCAGATCAAGGCGCTGCAGGCCAGCGAGGCACAGCTGCAGACCGTGCTGGCGGACACGGCGGCCCAGCTCAAGGGGATCAACGTCCAGCAGTCGAAGCTGCAGGCGAACGTGACCGCGGCCCAGAAGGCACTCGCCGACGTCCGGGCGAAGTACACCGCGCTGGTCACCCAGGTCGGGAACCTGGATGCGCAGCTCGCCGCGCTCGACACCAAGATCCAGGCCGGCCAGCAGCTGCTGGCGGACCAGCGCTCCACGCTGGCCAGCCACATCGCCGACGCCTACATCACGCAGCAGACCTCGCTGCTCGAGCAGCTGCTGACGGCCCACTCGCTGGCCGACGTGCTGGCCGACGTCGGCTACTACCTGCGCATCGGCGACCAGGACGCGCAGCTCGCCCAGCAGATCCAGGCGAACCAGGTCACCCTGGCGGCGCTCCAGCAGACCACCGAGCAGACGCGATCCCAGACGCAGGAGCTGCGGCTCTCGACCTACCAGGCCAAGGACGAGATGACCGGCCAGCGCGACGCGCTGCTGGCCGCGCAGAAGCAGCTGAACGCGCTCGAGGCGAAGACCCGCGCGGCGCAGGCCGCCCAGCTCGCCGCCTTCACCAGGCTGAAGCTCACCAAGGCGCAGGCGGCGGCCCGGCTCGCCGACGAGCAGAAGTCCCTCGACCAGCTGTCCAACCTGATCGCGAAGCTCGTGGCGGAGCAGCAGAGCATCCCGTCCCAGTACAACGGGACGCTGATGTGGCCCATGGCCGGCGTGGTCTCCCAGGAGTTCGGATGCACCGGCTTCATCGCCGAACCGCCGCTGGGCAACTGCGCCCACTTCCATTCCGGGATCGACATCGTGGCGCCGGAGTACACGCCCATCCGCGCGGCCGGGGATGGCACCGTGGTCTTCGTCGGGCCGAACCCCTACGATCCGCCCAACCTGCGGGCATGGATCGTCATCATCGCCCACTCGCAGAACCTGCTCACCTGGTACGCCCACGTCGACAACTACACGCACCCGCCGGCGGTCTACAAGGGCGAGGTGGTGCAGAAGGGCCAGATCATCGCCTACGAGGGCGACACCGGCAACAGCACCGGGCCCCACCTGCACTGGGCCGTCGAGCTCGACGGCAGGTTCGTCAACCCGCGGCTCTTCCTGTGAGCGTGCCCCGGACCGCCGCGATCGCAGCCGACGCGGCGGACCGGGACGGGCGCCGCCCGTGGTGTAGGATCGCGGCGTGAAGGGCGTCCTCGCGGTCATCCTGGCGGGCGGAGAGGGCGAGCGGCTCTCGATCCTCTCCTCGGTGCGTGCCAAGCCCGCCGTGCCGTTCGGGGGCAAGTACCGGATCATCGATTTCGCGCTGAGCAACTGCGTGAACAGCGACGTGGACAACGTCGTGGTGCTGACCCAGTACAACCCGCGCTCGCTCAACGACCACATCGGGTCGGGGCGCCCCTGGGACCTGGACCGCACCAGTGGCGGGATCCGCCTGCTCCAGCCGTACGTCTCGCGCGGCCGGCCCAACGAGTGGTACCGCGGGACCGCCGACGCCGTGCTGCGCAACATCGAGGTGGTGCGGCAGGCGCCCGGCGACACCGTGCTGGTCCTGGCCGGCGACCACATCTACAAGATGGACTACCAGCCGTTCCTGGCGGCGCACCGCCGGCACCGGGCGGACGTCACGATCGCGGTGCGCACGGTCCCCATCGAGGATGCCAGCCGGTTCGGCATCGTCACGCTGGACGACGGCGACCGGGTGGTGGACTGGCAGGAGAAGCCCAGGGTTCCCCGCAGCAACCTCGTGAGCATGGGGATCTACGTCTTCTCGAAGCGCGCCCTCCTCAACTGGCTCGACGAGACGCGGATCGACTTCGGCGCCCACGTGATCCCCGCCATGCTGACCGGCGGCGCCAGGGTCTTCGGCTACCGGTTCGACGGCTACTGGCAGGACGTGGGCACCATCGAGAGCTACTGGCAGGCCACCATGGACCTGCTGGACGAGCGGCCGGAGCTCGACCTGTACGACACCGGCTGGCTCATCCACACGCGGTCCGAGGAGCGCGCCCCGGCCCGCATCGGGCCTACCGCGAGCGTCCACCGCAGCATGATCAGCCACGGCTGCGTGATCTATGGCACGGTCGAGCACTCCGTGCTCTCGCCGGGGGTGCGGGTGGACGTGGGCGCGGTGGTCCGGGACAGCATCGTCATGTTCGACTGCGTGATCCGTGCCGGGGCGCAGGTGGACCGCGCCATCCTGGACAAGAAGGTCTCGGTCGGGTCCAACGCCGTGGTCGGCGAGGGGAGCGACCTCACCGTTCCGAACCGCCAGGAGCCGACACGCCTGAACACCGGCATCACCGTGGTCGGCAAGCGCGCGATGATCCCCACCGGGGTGCGCGTGGGGCGCAACGTGAAGATCGCCGAGGACGTCCGGGCCGGCGACTTCCACGGCCGGGTGGTGCGCAGCGGGCAGACCGTCGAGCACCGCGTGCCGGCGGGCCCGCGGGGTGCATCCCGCGCGGCGATCGGAGACCGGGCCGCGTCGGCAGGCCCGGTGCCGGCCGACGGTGCGGCGGTCGCCGTGGGGCGCGGCCGAGGCGACGGTTCCGAGGTGCCGGCGGGCCGCCCTGTCTCGGGTGCGTTGGACTGACCACGGGCACCACGCGGGACGGGGGTGCAGCGCCCGGCCAGGGCAGGCGACCGCCGAACCACATCGCGGTGGGGCCGGCCGGGCCGGGAGGATCGGCTGGACCCGGTGAGACCCCTGCTACACTCGCCCACGGCGGCCGCGTCGCGGAGCGGGGGACGCCGGACACGGAGAGGACAGGAGGCAGGTGAAGGCCGTCATCGTCGTCGACATGCTCCGCGGGTTCCTCGAGCCCGGGCACGCCCTCTACGGTGGAGAGGCCTGCCGGGCGATCATCCCGGCTACCCGTGCGTTCCTCGAGCGGCAGCGCGACCAGGGGGCGCTGCTCGTCTTCCTGGCAGACACCCACGATCCCGACGATCTCGAGTTCCGCATGTTCCCGCCGCACTGCATCCGGGGCACGGAGGAGGTCGAGGTGATCCCCGAGCTTGCCGACCTGCGCGCGGCCGGCATCGTCGTGCCCAAGCGCCGCTACAGCGGGTTCTTCGACACCCCGCTCGACGTGATCCTCAGTGACCGGGACGTCACCGAGGTGGCCATGGTCGGCGTCATGACCGACATCTGTGTGCTCCACACCGCGGCGGATCTGCGCAACCGCGACTACGAGACCACCATCGTGACCGACTGCGTGGCCTCCTTCGACCAGGCGGCGCACGCGTTCGCGCTGACGCACATGCGGGACATCCTTGGCGCACGGCTGGCAACCAGCGCCGAACTGGCCGGCACGGCCGCACGGGAGTAGGGGATGGACCAGACGCGCCCGCTGCGCCGCCGCCCGTCGAGGGCGATCCTCGAGGGCGACTCGGCGGACGTCTACTTCTACCGCGCCCAGCAGGTGCTGGAGCGCGAGGGGATCAACCCCGTCGTGGTGATGGAGGTCTTCTCGCGCCAGTCGGGCGTGCTGTGCGGTATCGACGAGGCGAAGACCCTGCTTGCCCATGCGCTGCGCGACGCGCCGCCCGGCGAGGTGACGCTCGAGGCCCTCTCCGATGGGGACCTCTTCGTCGACCGCGAGATCGTCCTCCGGATCCGTGCCCGGTACCGGCTCTTCGGGCTGTACGAGACCGCCATGCTCGGGATGATGGCCCAGTCCACCGGCTGGGCCACGGCTGCCCGGCGGTGCGTGGAGGCCGCCGCGCCGCAGCCCGTGATCAGCTTCGGCGCGCGACACGTGCACCCGAACATCTCGGATACGCTGGACTACGCGGCCATCGTGGGCGGGTGCGTGGGTGCGTCCACGCCGGCCGGCGCACGGCTCTCCGGGCTGCGCCCGACCGGGACCATGCCCCACGCCCTGGTCCTCATGTTCGGGGACACGGTGCGGGCGGCCGAGGCCTTCGACCGCGACCTGCCGCCGGACGTTCCCCGGATCGTCCTGGTGGATACCTTCAAGGACGAGGCGGAGGAGGCGCTGCGCGTCGCCGACGCCCTGGGGGACCGGCTCTACGGGATCCGGCTCGACACACCGTCCGAGCGGGGCCGCGTGACGGCCGACCTGGTGACCGAGGTCCGGGCCAGGCTCGACCAGGCCGGGTACCGGCACGTGAAGATCATCATCAGCGGCGGGCTCAACCCGGACCGGATCGCCTATTTCAAGGAGCGCGGGGCCCCGGTCGACTCGTTCGCCGTCGGGAGCTACATCAGCGGGGCGAGCCCCATCGACTTCACCGGCGATCTCAAGGAGATCGACGGGAAGCCGATCGCCAAGCGCGGGCGGATCCCGGGCGTGACCCTCAGTCCCAGGCTGCGACCGGTCGACCTCTCGGAGTGGCTGGGGGAGTAGGGTCCCCCCGGGCGCCGCCCGACGCCGTTCACGCCCCGTCCGGCTGCCAGCGCCGCTTGCGCAGGTACGCGCGCCAGGTCATCGCCCACCGTGCCGGGTCGTCCAGCGGGCCGTGGTCGTGCCGGTGCACCACGCTCGCGTGCGGCGCGGTTCGCACGCGCTCCGGGTCCTCGTACGCCTCCTGGACCACGCGCTCGAGGGCGGTCGCGTACTCGTCGAGCTCGCCGGGCGCGTACGACTCGGTCGGCTCCAGCGTGAAGGGCTCCGGCACGAGCCAGGGGTGGTGGCTGGTCCAGTAGTGGAGGCCGAAGTCGGCCATCCGTCGCCCCACGTCCTCCGAGCCCACCCCGGTCTCGCGCCGCAGCGGCTCGAAACTGTAGCGGACCTGCTCCAGGCGCCGGCGGTCCGGCCACGGCACCGCCACGCCGCGGATCCGCCGGACGCGCTCGAGCAGGTAGTTGTTGGCGAGCACGGCCGACTCGGCCACCGAGCGGAGGCC
>JAKAHX010000141.1 GCA_021814735.1 Chloroflexota bacterium
AGCAGCTGATCCGCAGCTACGACCCGTGCATCTCGTGCGCGACGCACTTCCTGGACGTCACGATCGACCGGTCGTGACCCCCGGCGATGCGGCGGGGGGACACGCGGCGGCCGGTTCCGCGACGGGTGCCACAGCGGATAGACCCGCGGCGGGTGCCCCAGGGCCTGGCACTTCCGCGGAAGCAGCCCCCGCGCCGGGTACACGCGCGTCGGCCGAGTCCACGGCGGCCGGTTCCGCGGCCGCCGATCCCCGGCCGGGGCACGTGCTGGTCCTGGCTTGCGGCGAACGGTCCCGCGGCGACGATGCCGCGGCCCTCGTCGCGGCCGAGCAGCTGCTGGCGCGCGCGGACGAGGCCGGCGTCCGGTTCGCCGTCGAGATCCGGCTCGTCGGCCAGCTGGAGCCCGACGACCTCGCCGGCGTCGGGCCGGAGGTGCGCGTGGTCGTCCTCGACGCGGTGCGCGGCATCCCGCCGGGCGCCATCATCCATCGCCCGCTGGCGGACCTCGCATCCAGCGGGCCCGGCCCCCGTTCCTCCCACGTGCTGCCCCTGCGGGACGTGCTTGCCCTCGTGGCGGTGCTCCGTGGCGCGCTTCCCGAGGGCAGTTTCGTGGGGCTGGGGGGCGAGTCCTTCGAGCTCGGAGCGGCGCTCTCCCCGGCGGTCCGGCAGGTCCTGCCCGCCTACGTCGAGGCCATCGGACAGGAGATCGACCGGCTGGGGGCAGGAAGCGCCCCGGGCGGCGGATGGGCCCCGGCCTGACGGTCCCCTGCCCTAATCCGGCTGGTTGTCGATCTGGGCCCGCTGGAGCCGACCCGAGTAGTCGACGTACGTCCAGTTCGCAGAAGATGCCGGTGCCAGCTCGCACCGCATTTCTGGCACTCTGCCTTGACCTCAACTCGTTCTCGACGAGCTTCCGTCAGCCCCGAAGAGCGCGGGCGACACTGAGGCTCCCGACCGATGGACGAGCTCACCGAGGACCAGGCTACTGCCGAACTGGTGGCCCTGCTGATCGCGCTATGCGAGGCGATCGACGAGGACGGCGCCGCCAAGGATGTGGACACCCAACTCGCTGCTGCGGCATAGCCGTTGCTGCAGGCGGTCCATCCCCACGCGCGTGGGGACGACGGACGGAGCCCAGACGTACTGGCCGTTGGTGTCCGGTCCACCCCCACGCGCGTGGGGACGACCACCAGTCGGCTACAACTCGTCGGCTGGAAGGGACTGGAGCCGCCGTCAGACAAAGGCTCGGACCCGCTCGGGTGGTATGCCCTCCTGTAGCAGGCGAGAACAACAAGCAGGCTGACCGGATGGCGGCCCCCCCGGCCAACGCGCTCCGTCCCCAACTCAACGGACGACTCCGGTGCTGACGAGAACGAGCATGCCGTTCTGCCCGCTTGAGATCGGGGCGTCCATGGGGGCTGTGTCTCCTCCTCATCAGCGCGCGGGCCTGGTCTCTTGTGGTTGGACGCGAACCTACCCCAGTCGGATCGCGAGCGTCGCAACGCTGACGAGCGCGAGGAGTACGTCGCGCGCGACGGTTCTCGCACCCAGCTGTTCCTGAACGACACCCCAGCACCCGCAGTCGCCTTTCCTGCCGGCTGCCCAAGCGGCACCTGTCAGCGTTGACATGGCCACGAGTAGCCCGCTCGTCAGGAGCAGGCCCAGCGTGCGAGCCGTGGGCCACATGAGAAGGGTGGCGCCGCCTAGCTCGCTCAGGGGGACCACGCGCGCGGCGATCACGGTGAACCGCGGCGGCCAGCCGTAGGTGACCGTTAGCGCTGAGCGGAACCGCACCGGCCGGGCAATCTTGCCGAGCCCCGACACCGTCAGCACGGCCGCAAGGGCGAACGCGACGAGCGTGGTCCCAGCCTGACCCACCACGTCCCTCGGAAGAGCAGGTAGACAGCGATAGTATAGTCACTGAGTTGCCATCAACGGAGGACCCGGCCATGAGTCTGCTCGAACAGGTGTCTCGGTCAGTCGGTGCCGAGGTGGGACGTCGCCGTTTCCTTGTTGGCTCGGTCACCTGGTTGGCTGGCACTGCCGCAGTCCTCGCTGCCCCCGGTCTCGCTCGCGCCGCCGACGCAGCTGCTGGTCATCCGCAGGTGCGACAGGTTCAGGACACAGGAGCCACGCCTCAAACCTGCGGCATCTACTGCTACACGTCCGATTGCGGCTGCTGCCCGAGCTGCTGCGGCCCCAACACCGGTGCCCTCTACAAGTGCGTCGACCAGTGCACGGGTCAGGTCACCTACTACTGCTTCAACCTGTGCTCCTCGTGCCTCGGTTTCTGCTACTCGAACGCTTGTTGAGGCCGACCGATCATGTCGACGTTGGCATTCGTTGTCGGGGCCCTCGGACTGGCCATCTCCATCGTGGCGCTGGCGGTCGCGGCGGGGACCGCGGCTCGCCTCGAGCGGTTCGAGGCCGCGCGCCGCATGCCCGACCACATCGGCTTGCCGGCCGGGGCTGCGGTGGCCCCAAGCGCGTTCGACCGGGTTCTCTCAGCCGAGCAGGCGGCGCGACTCGTCGAGGGTCCCTCCCTCGTGCTCTTCGTCAGTCCTCAGTGCGCACCATGTCGCAGCCTCGTCGAGAACGCACCAGCGGAGCTGGCGCCGGGCTGGGTCCTCGCCGCCGTTGAGCCAGACGGAACGTCGGATGGCGACAGCCTTCGCCATCGTGGCCAGCTGACCGATCTCTGGTTGGTGGACGCGGGGGGCAAGATCAAGGGCGCATTCGACACCGCGGCGACCCCTCATGCGTTCTTCGTCCAACATGGCCGAGTGATCGATCAGGTCGTTGGGCCGGGCGTCGACGATGTCAGGACACATCTGGCATCGCTCGGGTCGCCCGCCCCCGCCTTCTAGCATCCGTGGCGCTGTCCGGCGCCCTCGCGGCGCTTCTGCTTGTCGGCCCGAGTCATGGCTACGAGCTGCACGCCACCCTGGAGGCCGAGCTCGGCTCGACCTGGGTGACCCGCCCCGCGCAGGTGTACCTGACGCTGGGACGGATGCATCGCGACGGGCTCGTAACGAGCGAACGGATCCGCCAGGAGACTCGTCCTGACCGCCAGCGGCTCACTCTGACGAATGTAGGGCGCGAGGCGGCTGAAGAGTGGCTGTGGCGTGGCCCAACCGATGAGCTTGTGGTTCGGCTCGCTGTCGCGCGTCTGGTCGTCCCGCACCAGATGTCGGCCCTGCTCGACGCGATGATCAACGAGCGCACCGCGGCCCTCCACCGGCTGCGCGCCGCCCGCGCGGAGGACGCGGGAGGGTTCCGGGAGGAGGCGCACGATGCGGAGATCCGCCTCGTCGAGGGGCAGCTCCGCTGGCTGGAGGGGCTGCGTCCCCATCTCGATGAGATCGTCGCCCGACCACGCGTGAGGCCGACGGATGAGCGTGCCGCTGAGCTTGCCTGAGCGCCTGCCCGCGATCTCGCTCGACGGCGTCTCGCGCACGTACACGAGCGGCGGCAGCACCGTGGCGGCGCTCGCGCAGATCGATCTGCGCATCGCCCGCGGTGAGACGGTCGCGATCGCCGGGCCGTCGGGGTCGGGGAAGACCACGCTCCTCAACCTCGTGTCCGGGCTCGACCGACCGACCGCCGGCACGATCAGCGTGCTGGGCACGCGGATCGACGGGGCGTCGGAACGCGAGCTGGCCGAGTTCCGTGCCCGCCACGTCGGCCTGGTCTTCGAGGACCCTCACCTGCTCTCCGGACTGACTGCGCTGGAGAACCTGGTGGCCGCGCGTCTGCCCTTCGGACACTGGCGCGACCTGCAGGCGCAGGCCCGGGGGCTCCTGATCGAGCTCGGCCTGGGCGAGCGCCTCGACGCCCCGCCGTCGCGCCTCTCGGCCGGTGAGCGCCAGCGGGTGGGCCTCGCGCGGGCCCTCATGGGACAGCCCGAGTTGCTCCTCGCCGACGAGCCGACAGGCAACCTCGATGCGGGTACCACCGAGGAGCTCATAGGCCTGCTCGAGCGGGTGCGCCGCGAGCATGACCTCACGATCGTGGTGTGCACCCACGACCCGGCGGTGGCCGCCTTCGCCGAGCGGGTGGTCCGCCTGGTGGGTGGGCGGGTGGACGGCGAGCAACGTCTCGATCGCCCGGGGCCCCTCGAGGTCCGGACGCTGGAGGAGCCGTGATCCGGCTGGCCACGCGGGGGTTGCTCGCGCGACGGGTGGCTACCGCGCTGGCGGCCGCCGGGCTCCTCACGGCCGTATCAGGCTTTCTCGTGCTGGCCGGCGTGTCGCGCACCACGCAGGCCGTGCTCAGCGGCGACATCGCCCAGGCCTGGACCACTCCGTACGACATCCTGGTGCGCCCCGTCGGCTCACAGTCGGCGCTCGAACAGAGCGAAAGTCTGGTGCGCCCCAACTTTCTCTCTGGGCTCACCGGCGGCATCACGGAAGCCCAGCTGGCGGCGATCCGTGCCATCCCGGGCGTGGCCGTCGCGGCACCCATCGCGGTGGTCGGGTTCGTGCAGTGGCCGGCCGCGTTCCCGGTGGACCTCGCGGGCCAGCTCGGGCCAGGTCCGATCACCGTCTTCCGCATCGAGGCGCAAGCGTCGGGTGAGGCGGGCCTCTCGCACTATCCACCGGCCCCCGCGCAGTACCTCGTGGCGGCCCCGGGCGGGCGGATCGTGCAGCCGAAGAACACGGGCATCGGGCTGCCGCAGGCACCCGTGCTCGAGGTGGGGACGGCCCGCATCGCCTGCACCCCGACCGTCGCCTGCTGGGCGGGACTCACGCCCGCACAGTCGCTCGAGGGCGCCTTCCGCTCATTCACCCCCGGGCTCGATCTCGACTGGTCTGAGCCGATCGTGGTGGCGGGGGTCGATCCGGTCGCGGAGGCGCAGCTCGCCCATCTCGATCGCTGCGTCGTGTCGGGCCGCTATCTGGCCGCCTCCGACGTGCCCGCCACGGCGTCCTCGCCGGCGGGCGCGCAGCCCACCATCCCGGTGCTCGTGAGCGATCGCAGCTTCATCGACGAGACGATGACGATCACCACCGAGCGGGCGGCCGACCCCGCCGCGGTGCTCCGAGGCGCAGGTCCGCAGGCCATCTCGAGCTGGGCGCCGGTGGCGACGCACACCGCGACCGCCAACGACGCCTACCGAGCCTTCCTCGCCACCCTCGCCCAGGCCGACTACTACGACGCGTCGCCGCACTGGACCGCGGGACCCGTGACGTACCGCCAGGTCGGCACCGATCACCTCGCGGCGCAGCTCCAGTCGCCCGACCCCGCCATCTACAACAGCTCGGTGGTGCAGCAGCCCAACGGCCAGCCCCTGGACCTTGCGCCGGTTGAAGCGCAGGGCGACTGGTTCCGGCAGGTCAGCCGCGAGGACCAGGTACCGCGCGGGGAGCTGTTCAGCCGCTGGGCGCCCGTGGGCGAGTACAACCCCGACTGCGTGCCCGGCTTCAATCCCCTGGCGGGCGGGCGTCTCGAGACGTACGGCCTGCCGCAGGTGACGCTCCCCGATGGGCAGACGCTCGGGCCCACCCGCTCGCTCGCCTCGTACGTCAACAGCCCACCGCTCGTGCTGACCACGCTCGCCGGTGCCGCCTGGCT
>JAKAHX010000142.1 GCA_021814735.1 Chloroflexota bacterium
GCGTACGCTGCCTCCGACCCCTCCTTGCAGCGCCGGACGAGCTCCTGCTCGCTCCAGACACTCTCTGTCACGCGTCCTCCACGCGGCCCGGCTGTCGATCCGATGATCCCTGAGGACCGACCGGCGGGCATGAGCAGGCTGGCCGACGCGTGTGTCGGCGCGTCATGACTCGCTGAGTCTGCCACATCGGTCCCCTGGTGCGCCACCCTCTCCGATCGACGCGCACAAACGTGACGAAGTTCCCATGCCTCGTTGCGACGTTGCAGCCCCCTGCGGTGCGGCACCGGGCGACGCGATGGCCGGGCGACGTCGCCGCTCTCCGCCATGCAACGCCAGCCGACGCCGGCGAACATCACGCGGCGCCCGTGCCCGCCAGCGTTCCGGCCGACGCCGGCACGCACCAGCACGGGCACGCACCCACGACGTGCCACCAGCGACACGCCGGCGTCGCGAGGCGGCGCACCGGCGACGCGACACCGGCAGCCCGAGGACCGCGTCATGCCTCATTGCCATACGACACTGAGGCACCGGCTCCCACCCCTGACGAGCTGCAACGCCACGGCGCCGTTTCCGGGCCACCGTGACAACGCGGATACTGTCCGCTCCTCGACTGAAGCTGATCTGAAACGTCGCGCGCTGCTGGTCGGCAACCGGTCAGGCAACCGGGCCGATGGGCAGTGGGAGGACCGCGTCGGCGTCAAGCGACAGCGAGACCTCCACGTCGGGGTCGGGTCGCGCCGCGGGGCGGCTGTGAGCCGGGGGCACGGGTGCCGAGTCTGGGGCCCCGAGCCGCGTCGTCCGAGCCGCGTCGTCCGAGCCGCGTCGTCCGACCGCCCGACCGCCAGATCGCCGGGCCGTTGGGTCGCCCGGTCGGCCGGTCGCCCGGTCGGCCGGTCGGCAGGTCGGCGTATCGCTTGGTCGGCAGATCGGCCGGTCGGCGGAGCGCCCGGTCGGCCGGTCCGCAGATCGCCCGGTCGGCAGAGCGCCCGGTCGGCCGGTCGGCCGGTCGGCAGGTCGTCCCGCGCGGAGTTGACCAACGCTCGCATGGTGAACGCGGGGCGACCGCCGGGAACGTCGGCAGGGACCAGGGCGGTCGATCGGACGAGGAGCGGATGCGGTTCCAGTTCGAGGCGAGCGTGAGGGAGGCATGCAGCAGCAGGCACAACGGGTGCGACGACAGCGATCCGTGAAGCGGGAGCGGGCCACGGCCGTCCGGCGCTCACCCGGCGAGCGTTGGTCAGAACCAGGGCCGGCACCTTGCACCCCAAACCCATGCCCGGAGGCCCGCCCCCCTGAGGGCTGGGCCTCACAAGCGGGGTCCCGCGCTACGCGCAGGGCGCGCTCCGCACCCAATGGCTCACGCGCCCAGGCCACAGGCTCAACGGGCCATCGATCGTCGGCGGCCGCATGACCATCAGGGCAGTCTCTGTTAGAGGCGCGCGACACGGACCGCCGACGGACTCGCCGTTGCGGCGCGATGACCATGGGTTCCGCACCACGGCGCTTGCGCCACGGCGTTTGCGCCGGCCGATCACGGCGCCGCCACCCCCCCGTGGGACATCGCCGCGGGGTGAGGTCGGGCCGTGGCGTGCGGTTCCGGACGCGCCATGAGGCTTCGGCACCAGCAGGAAGGGTCCGCCCGCGGCGTGCGGTCCGGCCGCGCGCTGGGACGTCGCGCCGTCAGACTTCGGCAGCGGCGGAAAGGATCGGCTCCTGAGGGGCGACTCGAGTCCCGCCCTTGAGCTTCGAACCCGTGGTGATGGATCGACCACCAGCAACAGCTGGGATCGGGCCCGGCAGGCTCGCGTGCCCAGCCGCCCGCCGGTCGCCTTACATCATCACCAGGCCGCCGTCGACGCCGACGACCTGGCCGGTGACGTACGCGGCCTCGTCGGAGCAGAGGAAGGCGACCACGTCGGCCACCTCCTCCGCGGTGCCGAAGCGGCCCATCGGGGTCGCGGCGCGGATCCCCTCCTGGATCGACTCGGGCAGCACCCGGGTCATCTCGGTGACGACGAAGCCCGGCGCCACCGCGTTGCAGGTGATGCCGCGGGTGGCGACCTCGCGGGCGGTGGCCTTGGTGAGGCCGATCAGCCCGGCCTTGGCGGCCGAGTAGTTGGCCTGCCCCGCGTTGCCCGCCTGGCCGGCGACGCTGCTGATGTTCACGATGCGCCCGCGGCGAGCCCGGAGCATGGGCCGCAGGACGGCACGGGTCGCGTAGAAGGCGCCCGACAGGTTCGTCTGCAGCACCTCCTGCCACGCCTGGTTGGTCATCCGCATCAGCAGGTCGTCGCGCGTGATCCCCGCGCTGTTCACCAGGATGTCGACCCGCCCGAACGCCTCGAGCGCAGCGGCCACCAGCGCGTTCGCGGCCGCGGGGTCGGTGACGTCGCCGCGGTGGGCCACGGCGCGCCGCCCGAGCGCCTCGACCATGGCGGCGGTCTCGAGGGCAGCTTCCTCGTTGCCTCGGTAGCTGAACGCGACGTCCGCGCCCTGGGTGGCGAGGCGGGCCACGATGGCGCGGCCGATGCCGCGGGAGCCACCGGTCACGATAGCGACCTTGCCGGAGAGATCGATCACGATGTCACCTCGCTGGGGACGCTCGAGCGGGGCGCTGGGCAGACGACGATGCACGGCCTCGGTGGCCGGCCGACCAGATCGACCGGCAGGGCGGACACACGACCCCACCGGCCAGGCCGATCAAGCCGACTAGGCCGACCGGCAGGACGCGGGCGCTGGCGCGGTCGGCAGGCGCCAGTGCTCAGCCAGCGTACCCCGACGATCAGCCAGCGCGCGCCGGTGCGTGGATTGTGCCGACTTGCAGGCGCTGATGCACGCGGACGCGCATCGAAGCACGCGGACACGCGTCGCGCGGCCCGACGATGCCCGCCCGGACGAGATCTCGACGGCCCGCCGAGGATCCGGTGCGACGACGTCCGCGCGGGGCGGCCACGGCCTCGCGCCGAGAGTGAGGTGCGGGCTCCCGGGCCCGGAGCGCCCCGCACCGGCGATACGGTACGGCTTCCCGGGTGCGGGACCGCCTCGCGCCGGCAATCCGGCACGAGGGCGCCGAACGGCTATCCTTCGGAACCGCCAGCCGATTCGCAGCTGTCAGCCTGACCGTCCCGTCCACTCACAGCCGTGGCTGACGCGCGCCCGTCGTTCGATCGCGAGCCCCGACGTCGAAAGGAGCACGATGGCAGCCATCGAGTCCTCGCCTGCCCCCGCCGGCAACCTGCGCCGACACGCCCTCCGCTTCGTGCTGTTCATCGGCGTCGTGAGCCTGTTCGCGGACATGACGCACGAGGGCGCACGCGGGATCAGCGGTCCGTTCCTGGGCACGCTGGGTGCCAGCGCGGCGGTGGTCGCCATCGTGGCGGGCCTGGGCGAGCTGGCCGGGTACGTGCTGCGGTACGCGTTCGGCTACATGGCCGATCGCACCCGCCGCTACTGGCCCATCACGATCATCGGCTACACGCTGCAGATGGCGGTCGTGCCGCTGCTCGCGGTGGCCGGCAGCTGGCAGATCGCGGCCGTGCTCCTGGTCGGCGAGCGCACCGGCCGGGCGATGCGCAACCCCTCGCGGGACGCGATGCTCGCCCACGCCACCCGCGAACTGGGGCGAGGCTGGGTGTTCGGGGTGCGCGAGGCGCTCGACGCGGCAGGCGGCATGCTCGGCCCGCTGGTCGTGGCCGCCGCGCTCTACTTCCACGGCGACTACCGGACCGGGTTTGCGATCCTCGCCGTGCCGGCCGTGCTCACGCTGGTCGTCCTGGGCGCGGCGCGCTGGCAGTATCCGAACCCGAGCCGGCTCGAGGTCGGCATCGGCGTCCCGCAGGCCGCCGGCTTTCCCCGCGTGTTCTGGATCTACCTGGCCGGCATGGCCCTGGTCGCGGCGGCGTACGCCGACTATCCGCTCATCGCCTATCACTTCGGCCAGAGCGGCGTGATCGGGACCGACGCGATCCCCGTGCTCTACGCCGTGGCGATGGCCACCGAGGCCGTCGCGGCGCTGGTGCTCGGCCGGCTCTTCGACCGGATCGGCCTCCGGACGGTCGTGGGTGCGACGCTGCTCACGGCCTTCTTCGCGCCGCTGGTCTTCCTGGGCAACGCACCGCTCGCGGTGCTCGGCATGGTGATCTGGGGACTCGGGATGGCCGCGCAGGAGTCGATCGTGAAGGCGGCAGTCACGGGCATGGTGTCGTCGGGCCGGCGTGCCTCGGCGTACGGCTTCTTCGACTCGGGCTTCGGCATCTTCTGGTTCCTCGGCAGCGTGGCGCTGGGGCTGCTGTACGGCGTATCGATCTTCGCGCTGGTCGCGTTCTCGGTCGTCCTGCAGCTGGCCGCGGTCCCGCTCCTGGCGCTGACGGCGCGCGAGGTCACGCGCACGCGTCCGCAGACGGCAAGCTGAGCGGCCCGCGACCGGCGGGCGGGGTCAGGCGATCGACGAGCGGGCGGCGGGCGAGCGGCGGGCGGCGGGCGATCGGCGGGCCGAACGACGCGCGGGCCGGATCAGCGGGGCCGGACGACGCGCGGCCGAACGACGCGCGGGCCGGATCAGCGGGCGAAGCGGTTCGGCCGCAAGACTTGACCAACGTTCGCCCGGTGAGCCCGGGACGGCGGGCGGCGCCGCTGCGGCGGGAGGCATCCTGCCGCACGGGACGCGGCCGTGCGTCATTGAGCACGTCACGGAGCTCGACGTGGCCGCGACAGGCGGAGTCCGGCCCGCGTTGGGCCCGATCTGGCCGCCCCGTGCTCGCTCGGCGTGCGTTGGTCAAGATCGGGGCCGACGCCGCCGGGATGACGGCGCGGCGGGCGCGGTGCAAGTTGACGCATGTCGGCGCTCAGGGTGACGGCGCGGTGCGCCAGGGTCGGCACGGTTGGCGCGGTCCAGGTCGCCGTGTGTCCACCGGGTCGGGGTGCGGCGCTGCGGGCGCGGGGCGCGCCCGGGGGTTGGTGTCGAAACCGGGGCCGTACCAGAGCGCCGCGCGGTGGCGCCAGCCGGGCCGAGCCGCGCGGCGCCCGCCCCGCCGTGTCGCGGCAGGCTCGGCGCCCTACATCATCACGAGCCCGCCGTCGACGGCCAGCACCTGCCCGGTGATGAACGCGGCCTCGTCGGAGCAGAGGAAGGCGACGGCGTTGGCGATCTCGTCGGGGGTCCCGAAGCGGCCGAGCGGGGTCTGGGCAAGCAGCTGCTGCTGGAGTGTCTCGGGCAGGTCGCGCGTCAGGTCGGTGGTCACGAAGCCGGGGGCGATCGCGTTGCAGGTGATGCCCCGACTCGCGACCTCGCGCGCGGTAGCCTTGGTCAGGCCGATCAACCCGGCCTTCGACGACGAGTAGTTGGCCTGCCCGGCCTGCCCGGCCTGCCCCGACACGCTCGAGATGTTCACGATGCGCCCGGAGCGGGCCTTGAGCATGGGGCGGAGCACCGCCTTGGTGGCGTAGAACGCGCCGAACAGGTTGACCTCCAGCACGGTCCGCCACGCGTCGAGGCTCATGCGCATGATGAGGTCATCGCGGGTGACGCCGGCGTTGTTCACCAGGATGTCGACCCGGCCGAAC
>JAKAHX010000143.1 GCA_021814735.1 Chloroflexota bacterium
GGGACTTGGTGGGGATCGTGGCCGCGGGCGAGCAGGCCGACCGCCATGGGCTCGTTCGCCCGTACCTGCTCGGCCTCGGTTTCTTCGCCGTCGGGCTCACCGTGGGCGGCCTCGCGCCGTCGATGCCCGTGCTGGTGGCCGCGCGCGCCGTGCAGGGGTTCGGAGCCGGCGCCATCCCGGCGGTGGCGTACGTCAGCATCGGCCGACAGTACCCGCCCGGCCTGCGGCCCCGCATGTTCGCCATCATGTCCACCGCCTGGGTGGCGCCAGGGATCGCCGGACCGGCGCTGGCGGGGGTGATCGCGGCTCACCTGACCTGGCGGGCCGTGTTCCTGGGGCTGCTGCCGCTGGTGGCGGTCGCGGGGGCGCTGACCGTGCCGTCGCTCGCCGCGGTGCCGGGCGCCCAGGGTGTCGGTGGGGCGATGGACGCGGCGCCGGCGGTCCCGGGGGTCGCCGGTGCAGGTATCGCGCAGGAGGCGGAGGCCGCGCGCCTGGGCGAGGCGGACCCGGCGCCCGGCAGGGGTGACGCCCGGGGCCTGGACGCGGAGCGCGGCATGCGACCCGGACGGTTGATCGACGCGCTGCGGGTCGCCGTGGGGGCGGGGCTCCTCCTGGCCGCCCTGGATGCGCACCAGGCACTCCCGCTGGTCGGCCTCGGTGCGGCGGGACTGGTGGTCGGGCTGCCGGCGCTGCAGCGCCTCCTTCCCGGCGGGTCGCTGCGCGCGCACACGGGTCTGCCGGCCGCGGTGCTGCTGCGGGGTGTGCTCACGTTCGGCTTCACCGGCGCGGAGGCGTTCGTCCCCCTGATGCTCGTCGCGCTGCGCGGCATGTCGGCGGCGCAGGCCGGCCTGGCGCTCACCGCCGCCACGGTGACCTGGGCCGTCGGGTCGTGGATCCAGGCGCGGCGCATTGCGGGATGGGGTGTCGCCCGGCTGATCCGGCTCGGGCTGGTGCTGGTCGTGGGCGGGATCGGCCTGGTCGCGCTGACGACCGCGGCGCCGGTGCCGGTGGCGGTGGGGGTGACCGCCTGGGGGATCGCCGGGCTCGGGATGGGGATTGCCTACTCGCCCATCTCGCTCTTCGTGCTGCACGAGGCGCCCGCCGGTCGCGAGGGCGCCGCCACGGCCGGGCTGCAGCTCTCCGACGTCCTCGGCACCGCGCTGGGTGCCGGTGTCGGGGGCGTCGCGCTCGCCACGGCGCCGGGCCTCGGCTGGGGCGAGGCGGCCGCGCTCCTGCTCACCTTCGGGATCGCCGGCGCGGCCGTGCTGGCCGGGCTCGCGGTGACCGCGCGACTGGGGCCCGCCGCCGCCCCGGGTCCGGGTCTGGCCGGGCACGGGTGATATACTTCGGGCGACTGACCGCCGGCCGCCGCTTCGACGTGGGTGACCCCCACGTCTTCTTGTGAGTGGCGGTCGAACCGAGCGAGAGGAGGCGCACTGTGAGCCGTGACTTCATCGGCGCCCTCCTGCAGCTGAACGCCGAGAAGGGCGTTCCCCGCGAGCAGCTCGTCAAGACCGTCGAGGAGGCGATCCAGGCCGCGTACCGCCGCGTCGCCCCGGGCAACGAGAACGTCTACGTCGAGATCGACCCCGAGACCGGCCGCATCCGCGTCTTCCGTGCGATGGTTGCCGTCGAGGACGTCGAGGACCCGCTGACGGAGTTCACCCTCGACGAGGCGCGGCGCCTGAAGCCGGACGCGAACCCCGGCGACATCGTCGAGACCGAGGAGCTCGACGCCGCGAGCTTCGGCAGGATCCACGCGCAGACCGCCAAGCAGCTGGTGTTGCAGCGCCTCCGCGAGGCGGAGCGCGAGGTCGTGTTCGGGCAGTTCGCGCAGCGTGAGGCGGAGATCATCACCGGCACGGTGAACCGCGTCGAACCCCGCGGCATCATCCTGGACATGGGCAAGGGGGTGGAGGCGGTCCTCGCCACCACCGAGCAGTCGCCCACCGAGAGCTACCGGATCGGCCAGCACGTGAAGGCCTACGTCCTGGAGGTGCGGCGCACCACCAAGGGTCCGCAGGTGTACGTGAGCCGCACGCACAAGGGGTTCCTGCGCCGGCTCTTCGAGCTCGAGGTCCCCGAGATCCACAACGGGACGGTCGAGATCAAGGCCATCGCGCGGGAGGCCGGCAGCCGGTCCAAGGTGGCGGTCGCGAGCCGGCAGGAGGGCCTCGACCCGGTCGGGGCCACGGTCGGCCAGCGCGGCGGGCGGGTCCAGGCCGTGGTCGCCGAGCTGAACGGCGAGAAGATCGATGTGATCCCGTGGGCGGAGGACCCCGCGCAGTTCGTGGCCAACGCGCTCAGCCCGGCCCAGGTGGTGGCGGTCTCGATCGACGAAGCTGCCCGGATCGCGACGGTGACGGTGCCCGAGCGGATGCTCTCGCTGGCGATCGGCCGGGAGGGACAGAACGCCCGGCTGGCGGCGAAGCTGACGGGCTGGCGAATCGACATCCGGAGCGACCAGCCGCGCCCGGACGACGAGAAACCGGCCGCCGCCCACGCGCATGCGCCCGCCGCCGCAGCGACGCAGCGACCGGCTGACCCGGACGATGCCACGCCCGACGCGGGCCCCGTGCCGGCCGGCGATACCGCCGCCGCGGCGCTCGACGCCCCGGGCGGGTCGTCCACGGACCCGGCGCCGACCGCCGAGGTGCCCGCGAGCGTCGGAGCCGGGGACGGCGAGCCGCAGGCCGAGCCTGCCCGGCCGCGTCGCCGGCGAACGTCCGTCAACGGGGAGGTGACACCGTAGCCGCCGGAGGGCCGCGCCCGCGGCGACAGCCGGCCCGCACCTGCGTCGCGTGCCGGACCGAGCGCGCGAAGCGGGAGCTGGTCCGCGTCGTCCGCACCCCGGGCGGCGAGGTCGTGATCGACCACACCGGACGGCTGCCCGGCCGCGGCGCCTACGTGTGCGCGTCGGGCACCTGCGCCGCAGAGGCCGTGCGCCGGCACGCGCTAGAGCGCGCGCTCGGCGTCCCCATTCCCGACCCCATCCGCGACCGGCTCAACGCCGGCGCGCTCGACTGACCAAGGAGGCACCCGTGGCACGTAGCCGCAGCGGCACCCGCGGACGCCGCGGACCCCGAAAGCCCCCGCGCCGTCCCGATCAGGCATCGGGCTCGGGCGTCCAGGTCGTCGAGCCGAGCGAGCGCGGCGCCATCGAGATCCCGGCCACGATCGCCGTCCAGGACCTGGCAGGTCTCCTCCGGGTCAACCCCGCGGACGTGATCCGCGAGCTCATCAAGAGCGGCATCTTCGCGACGATCAACCAGACCATCGACCGCGACACGGCGAGCCTGGTGGCCGAGGAGCTGGGCTACGAGGTCGCCGAGGTCGCCGCCCCGGGCGCCACCGAGGAGGCCGCCGGCGAGGCGGCACCCGCCGCGGCGGCCAAGGAGCAGCTCTGGGAGGAGGAGGACCCGAGCAAGCTGGTCCCGCGGGCACCCATCGTCACCGTGATGGGGCACGTGGACCACGGCAAGACCAGCCTCCTGGATGCGATCCGCGCCACCAGCGTGGCGGCCGGCGAGCGGGGCGGCATCACCCAGCACATCGGCGCCAGCGAGGTCGTCAAGGACGGCAAGCGGATCGTCTTCCTCGACACGCCCGGTCACGAGGCGTTCACCGCCATGCGGGCGCGCGGCGCCAAGGTGACCGACATCGCGATCCTGGTGGTCGCGGCCGACGACGGCGTCATGCCCCAGACCGTGGAGGCGATCGACCATGCCCGGGCGGCCAGGGTGCCCATCATCGTCGCGCTCAACAAGATCGACAAGCCGGATGCCAACCCGGATCGCGTGAAGAACGAGCTCACCGAGCACGGCGTGCTGGTGGAGGAGTACGGCGGGGACACGCCGCTGGTGCCCGTCAGCGCCAAGCAGCGCACCGGGATCGACGAGCTGCTCGAGATGATCCTGCTCGTCGCCGACCTGCAGGAACTGAAGGCCAATCCCAAGCGCCCGGCGATCGGGACGGTGGTGGAAGCCGAGCTCGACAAGGGACGCGGCCCGGTCGCCACGGTCCTGGTGCAGACGGGGACGCTCAAGATCGGCGACACGGTGGTGGTCGGGACCACGTTCGGCCGGGTCCGGGCCATGGAGAACAGCGCCGGCACCCGCGTGACCAAGGCGGGTCCCTCGTCGGCGGTCGTCCTGCTCGGCCTCTCGGACGTCCCGGCGGCGGGCGACATCGTGCAGGTGGTCGCCGACGAGCGGGCGGCACGCGCCATCGTGGACCAGCGCCGTGTCCAGGCGGGCGCCCGCGCGGAGGGCGGGGCACGCGCCACCCTGGAGGATCTCTACCGCCAGATCCAGGCCGGCCAGACCCGCGAGCTGCGCATCGTGATCAAGGCGGACGTCCAGGGCTCCCTGGGCGCCATCACCCACGCCCTCGAGCAGATCTCCACCGAGGAGGTGCGGATCAACGTGATCCACGAGGGCACCGGGGACATCACCGACAACGACATCCTGCTCGCGTCGGCCTCGGACGCCATCGTGGTGGGGTTCAACACCAAGCTCGATCCGCAGGCGCGCCGCACGGCCGAGGCCGAGGGCGTGGACGTGCGGATCTACGACATCATCTACAAGCTGACCGACGACATCGAGGCCGCCCTGAAGGGCATGCTCGAACCGGAGGTCGTGGAGGTCGTCGAGGGACGGGCCGAGGTGCGCCAGGTCTTCCGCGTGGGGCGTGGCGGGCAGCTGGTCTTCGGCTGCTACGTCACCGACGGGCGGATCGTGCGCGGCGGTGCGCGCGTCTACCGCGGCGGCCGGGTGATCGTGACCGACCGGATCGAGTCGCTCCGGCGGTTCCGGGACGACGTGCGCGAGGTGGCCGCCGGTTTCGAATGCGGCATCGGGCTCGGGTCGCACCCGGAGCTGCAGGAGGGTGACGTCATCGAGTGCTTCACCCAGCAGACGGTGTCGCGCGCGGCCAGCGCCTGACCACCCAGCGAACATCCGCCGGACGCTGCGAAGGGGGCCCCATGACCGAGCGCACGGCCCGCCTGGACCACCTCCTCCGGGAGGAGATCAGCCGCATCCTTGCCCGCGAGGTCCAGGATCCCCGCATCGGCTTCGCCACCGTGACGCGGGTCGAGACGGCACCGGATCTCCGGCACGCGAAGGTGTGGGTGTCGATCATTGGCCAGCCCGACGAGCGCCGATCCACCTTCCGCGCGCTGGCGCGGGCCATGCCGTACGTGCGCCACGAACTCGGGGCGCTCCGGCTTCGGCGCATCCCGGAGCTGCACCTGGAACTCGACGACAGCGTGGAACGTGGCACGCGGGTCCTGCAGATCCTCGACGACCTGGAGGCGGGGCGCGAACCATCGCCCCCGTCCCCGGGGGAGACCCTGCCGACGCCCGGCGTCGCGCACGACGGGCCCGACGACTGGCCGGCTGCCGTGGACGGGCCGCCCACCGGTGACGATCCTGCGAGCGCGGAACCCACGGGCGGCGTCGCGCGCGAGGACCCACCCGGCACGGCGCGGACGGGTGGACGGTCCCC
>JAKAHX010000144.1 GCA_021814735.1 Chloroflexota bacterium
CCGGTGCGGCCGGGCCGCGTTCCGGCAGGGCCAGCGCGCCGGCCACCGTCCAGCCCGCAGCGACCGCCTGGCGCCAGGCCTGCCAGCTGCCGGCGAACGGCACCACCGTGCCCGGCTGCCCCTGGCGGCCCTCCTCCACCACCCACAACGCGCCACAGATCGTGTCCAGCAGGCGCCGATCGTGCGACGCGATCAGCAGCGTCGCCGGCGACTCGCGCAGGAACCCCTCCAGCGCCTCGCGAGCGGGGATGTCCAGGTGGTTGGTCGGCTCGTCGAGCAGCAGCAGGTTCGCGGGCGTGATGCCGAGCAGCGCGAGCTCCAGGCGCGACCGCTCGCCGCCCGACAGGTCCGAGACCGGCTTCAAGACGTCGTCGCCACGGAACAGGAACCGCGCCAGGTAGCCGCGGGCCTCCCCGGGCGGCAGGTCGACGCGGTCGAGCAGCGCGTCGAGCACGGTTTCCCCGGGGAACGCGGCCTGGCGCAGCTGGGCGAGATAGGCGAACTGGACCCCGTGTCCGATCCGCACCACGCCATCCAGCGGGAACAGCTCGCCGGCGATGGTGCGCAGGAACGTGGTCTTGCCCGCACCGTTGGGGCCCACGATCCCGACCCGGTCGCCCCGACGCGCCTCCAGCCGCGGCACGCGCAGGATGGGCGTGCCGGCCGCCAATCCGGGTTCGGGTGGGAACCCGATCAGCGCATCGCGTACCGAGACCACCACGTCGCCCGACTGGACCGGGCCGCCCCCCACCAGCGCGCCCTGCGGCAGCCGCATCCGCCGCTCCTTCCGCGGCGCCTCGACGGGCCGCATGGCGGCCAGCCGCCGTTCGTGCTCGTGCATCTTCGCGTAGTTGCGGTGGCTGCGGTAGTTCCGGATCAGCTCGAGTTCGCGCGACACCGCGTCCTGGGAGGCCTCTGCCTGCTTCGCCAGCAGGGCGTCCCGGGCCGCCGCCTGCTCCGCGTAGGCGCTGTACGAGCCGCGGAAGGTCTCCAGCCGGTGATCGCGAACCTCCCAGATGCTGGTCACCACCGCGTCGAGGAACGCCCGGTCGTGCGACGCGATCAGGAGCGCCCGGGTCCGTCGGGTGAGGGCCACCTCGAGCCACTCGAGCGCGGCGAAGTCGAGGTGGTTGGTAGGCTCGTCGAGCAGCAGCAGGTCGGGATCGGCCACCAGCAGCCGCGCGAGCGCGGCACGAGTCTGTTCCCCGCCGGAGAGCCCCACGGGCGGGCGCTCCCACTGGCCGGGTTCGAACCCCAGCCCGGTCAGCGCCCCGTCCACCTGCTGGTCCAGCCGGTACCCGTCCAGGGCCTCGAAGCGATGCCGCAGCTCCGCGTACCGGGAGGAGCTCACCGCCTCCGCGCCCGATGCCTCCAGGTGCGCGAGCTCCCGCTCGATCCGCTCCGTCTCGGCGGCACCGGCCCGCACGGCCGCCCGCAGCGTGGGCGCCGACGCGAACGTCGCGTCCAGGTTCGTCTCCTGGGCCAGGAGCCCCACGCTGAGGCCGCGCTTGCGCCCGACGGTGCCGGCGTCGGGCTCGTCGATCCCGGCCGCGAGCCGCAGCAGCGTGGTCTTGCCGGCCCCATTGGCACCCACCAACCCGACCCGGTCCCCGTGCGCGATCGCGGCCGTGACGTCGTCGAGGATCACGAACGTGCCCACCTCGCGCCGGACGTGCTCGAACCGGAGGATCGACACGTCAGTCGCCCGCCCCGGCCCGCGCAGCCCGACGGCGCGTCGCGGCGGCCCGGCGCGTCCGCTCCGCCGCTCGCCGCGCCTCGTCGGCGGTCAGTCCCAGTGCGCCCTCCCCCGCCAGCTCGGTCCAGCGCGGGCCCCGGCGCCGGGCACGTCCCCCGTGCGCACCGCCGCGCAGCTCACGGAGCGCCGCAGCGGCTCCGGCCCGGTCGGCCGCGGGCAGCCGCTGGCACCACGAGCAGAAGTGCGTGCCACGCTGCCCGACCGTGATCCGGCGCATGGGCCGGCCGCAGCGCAGGCACGGGAGCCCGGTTCGCTGGTACGCCTGCAGGTGGTCCTGCATCTCCCCGTCGCCCTCGGGGGCCGTGTAGTCGTCCACCGAACTGCCGCGGCGTTCCACCGCCTTCTCCAGCACGTCGAGCAGGGCGCGATACAGGCGCCGCTCGTCGTCCGGCCGCAGCGTCGCGACCGTCCGCAGCGGATGCAGCCGCGCGCGCCAGAGCGCCTCGTCGGCGTAGATGTTCCCGATGCCGGCGACGAACGACTGGTCCAGCAGCAGCGACTTCAGCCGTCCCCGGCGCGCCCGCAGGCGTTCCCGGAACCGGGCCAGCGTGAACGCCGGGTCGAGCGGCTCCGGGCCGTGCCGCGCGAAGACGTCGCGACCGGCTGGCAGCTCGGCGCCCTCCGCGGTGCCGCGGGCCGCCACCAGAGGCGCGCCAGGCGACCCGGTGGCGCCGGCCGCGCCAGCCCTGAGCGGATCGCTCCGCACGACGCGGCCCTGCGCATCCCGGTGGTACACGCCCACCCGCGCGAACTTGCGGATGTCGCGGAGCCGCAACTGCCGCCCGTCGTCCAGGTCCAGGAACAGGTGCACGTGGCGGTCCACCGGCGCGGTCGCCGGCACCACGAAGAGCTGGCCGGTCATCATCACCTGGATCGCCACGACCGCGCCATCGTCCAGGTCCAGCAACAGCCACTTGGCGCGCCGTTCGACGCCCGCCACGCGCCGCCCCCGCAGGCCGTCGGCGAACGACGACGGATCGGCGCCCGCGATCATCCGTGGCCAGTCGGTGCGGGCGTCGACGATGGTCCGGCCGGACACCAGTGGACGCAGGTCACGCGCGATGGTCTCGACCTCGGGAAGCTCGGGCACGGCGCAAGCGTACCCAATGCCCGGCGCCGCGTGCGTCAGGCGGCCGCGGCCGGGATCTCCACCCGGACGCCCGCGCAGACCTCGCGGGCGAGGCGCACGAACGCCTCGCTCGCCGGCGAGCGCTGCCGGTCGCGGTGCCACGCGAGCCCGACGATCCGCGGGGGAACGTCCGCCGGCAGCAGCGTGACCGAAGGATCATCCGCGTCGACCGTCAGGAGTGGGACCAGTGCCGAGCCGACGCCAGCCGCGACCAGCCCCTGCACGGTCCCGTTGTCGTCGGAGCGAAAGACGACGCGCGGTTCGCAGCCGTTGTGACGCAGGTACGCCTCGGCGAGCTCGGTGGTCCGGCAGGCACTGAACCCGATCAGCGGCTGCTCGGCGATCTCCCGCAGCACCGGGCCGACGTGGTGCGCCATGGGGGACCCGCTGGCGACCATCAGCACATACGGGTCGCGCAGCAACTCCACCGCCTCGAACGGGCCCGGCGGCAGGGGCAGCACGGTGAACGCCAGGTCCAGCTCGCCGGATTCGACGAAGGAGAGGAGCCGGACGTCGTCGTGATCCTCGCGGAGCCGCACCTCGACGCCGGGCCAGCTGGCCGCGAAACGGCTGACCAGCGAGGGGAGGATGCGCGCGCCGACGCTCTGGTAGGTCCCCACGCGGAGGGCACCGGAGGTCCCCTCGGACCAGGAGCGGAGATCGGCCTGCGCCGCGCTGAGCCGCGCCATGACCGCCTCCGTGTGGCGCAGCAGCAGCTGGCCCGGCTCGGTCAGCTCGACGGCGCGCCGCCCGCGCGACCGCTCAAAGAGCCGCAGTCCAACGATCCCCTCGAGGGTGGCGATGTGCTGGCTCACCGCCGACTGCGTGTACTCGAGCAGGTCGGCCGCCGCGTGGAACGAGCCGGTGTCGGCCACTGCCCGGAAGCTCTGGAGATGGCGCAGCTCCAGGTCTGCCCAGTGATCAGTGCTCATGATCATTTATTCAATCACTTCGACTTGCTCTGATCAAGAGCTCTGGCTACAGTCAGTGGCATGGAAGTCCTCGCCTTCGTGGTTGCCCTCCTGCTCTTCGCCATTCTTTCCGTCGAGCTCGGATCCGACTCCCGTCCGGTGGACGATGCCCGCGCCTGGTGGCCCGGCTACCGCTCGGACGAGGTGTACCCGCAACACCACACCTGATCCGACCACTCCGGCCGCGGACCTGCCCCTCTGGAACCGCGGCGCGCTCACCCGGTCGGGACGCGGCTGCCACGCGTCTCGACCGGGGCGCGCATCTCCTCCACGGGAACACGCATCTCCCCACAGGCGCGCGCTCCTCGTCCCCTCGGACATCTCGTTGACACGCCCCGGGGCCGGCGGTCCCGGGACCTGGGCGCTCGACGCGGGGGCTGCCCGGGTCAGAGCTCCGGGAGATCGTCGGGCAGAGGCGTCATCGACTCCCAGTCGTCGGCCGACTTCAGGTCCACCGTGAGCGGCACGTCCAGCGGGAGCGCCCCTTCCATCGTCTCGCGGACGACCGGGGCCAGCCGCGCCACCTCGTCCCGCGGGACCTCGAAAAGCAGCTCGTCGTGGACCTGCAGCAGCATCCGCGCACGGAGCCCCTCGCGCCGGAGGCGCTCGGCCATGCGGATCATCGCCAGCTTGATGATGTCCGCGGCGGTCCCCTGGATGGGCATGTTGATCGCCATTCGCTCACCCGCCGCCCGCAGGTTGGGGTTGCGCTCCTGCAGTTCGGGGATGAACCGGCGGCGGCCGAGCAGCGTGGTGACGTAGCCCTGCGTCCGGGCCACGTCCTTGATGTGCAGCATGTAGTAGCTGATCCCGCTGTACGTCGCGAAGTACGTCGTGATGAACTCGCGCGCCTCCTGCTGCGAGATACCGGCGCGGGTGGACAGCCCGAAGTCGCTCATCCCGTAGGCGATCCCGAAGTTGACCATCTTGGCCATCGACCGCTCCGACGGGGTCACGTCCGCGGGGTCCTTGTGCAGGACGCGGGCCGCCGTTGCCCGGTGGATGTCCTCGCCCCGGGCAAACGCCTCGCGCAGGTGCTCGTCGCCCGACACGTGGGCGAGGATGCGCAGCTCGATCTGGCTGTAGTCGGCGGCGAGCAGCGTGAGGGACGGATCCCCGGCGACGAAGGCGCGCCGGATGCGCCGCCCGAGCTCGGTGCGGATCGGGATGTTCTGCAGGTTCGGGTCGGATGAGCTGAGGCGCCCCGTGGCGGCCACGGCCTGGTGGAACGTGGTGTGCAGGCGGCCGGTGTCGGGGTCGATCAGGCCCGGCAGCGCGTCCACGTACGTGCTCTTGAGCTTGGTGTAGGCGCGCCAGTCGAGCAGCTTCTCGATCATCGGGTGCGCACCCTTGAGACCCTCGAGGGTCGCCGCGTCCGTGGAGTACCCGGTCTTGGTGCGCTTGCCGGTGGGCAGGTTCAGCTCGTGGAAGAGGACCTGCTCGAGCTGCTTTGGGCTCCCCAGGTTGAACTCGTGGCCCAGGTCCGCGTAGATCTCCGCCTCCAGGCGCCCGATCTCCGCGCCGAAGACGCCGCTCATCTCGTCGAGGGCGGCCCGGTCGATGGCGACGCCGGTGGCCTCCATGCCGGCCAGCACCGGGATG
>JAKAHX010000145.1 GCA_021814735.1 Chloroflexota bacterium
CGGCCGGCTGCCCACCGAAGAGCCCGGGCAGCACCGTGGGAAGCAGGAACAGCGCCAGCGCCGCCACGACCAGCGCGGCGGCACCCAGCCACAGCCGGGGGACCTGCGGCAGACCGACGCGGGTGCGCAGTTCCGGGTACGCCTCGTGCCGCGGCGGCTCCTCCCAGGCGGGGGCGTCACCAGGGACGCGCTGCTCCCGGGACCGCCCGGGGGCTCGCCGCAGCCCGATCCCCGTGAGTCTCGGGGCCGTGGGGATCCCGACGGCGCCGGGAAGCTTCACGCCTGGCAGTCCGGGACGCGAGGGCCGGTCGCCGGATGGCGCCCCCGCCGATGTCGGCAGCGCGTCTCGACCGGCGCGCGCCGCCCGACCGGGGCGCGGCGTCCCGTCTGGACGAACGTCCGGGCTGGTCCGTCCCGGCGTGGCCCGGCTAGACGAGGATGGTCCGGGCACTGGCTCGCGCCCGAGCGGGGCGGCTGTCAGCCACGGTTCGTCGTCGAGCCCGGGCGTTCCGACCTGCCGAACAGGCCGCGGCCCCGCCGACGGCCCGTCGGACGGACGAGCGCTGCGGAAGCGTGCCGCCTCGTCGCGCATGGCCGGCGCGCCGTCGCGCCTGGCGGTCGCATCGTCGCGGTTGCCCGTGGCAGGCCACGGCCGGCGGTTCGCGAGGAACGCGGGGGGCTCGGAGCCCTCCGTCTCCCACGGTTCACTGAAGGGCCGGCGGGTCGAGCCGGGGCCCGGGGTGGCGGCTTCCGCCGGGATCGGGCCCAGCGAGACGCCCCGCAGCGGGGCTTCGCCCCAGGCGTCTGCGCGATCCCCCGCCTCGGTATGCCGTGCACCGGCCTCCCGGCTGGCATCCTCCTGTGCCGCACGATCCTCGCGGTCGGAGGCTGCCACGCGCTCGCGGGTCTGGTTCTGGTCCTCGTCGGCCGGTCGCGGCCGCGCCGTGGCGCCCGCATCCACCCGGTCGCCGTCGGCGAGGCGCTCGTCCCGGGTGCCCGGCGTGCCCGTCCACGGCGGCGGAGCTGCCCAGACTCGCTCGTCCGTCCAGAGCCCCCGCTCCGGGGCGCCAGCAGGCATCGATCCGCCCACGGTGCCCATCGACGCGATCCCGGGCGCGGGCGACGCGAACCCGGTCGGAGTGGGCGCGGTGGGCGCGGTGGGCGCGGTGGGCGCGGTGGGCGCGGTGGGCGCGGGCGAGATGGTGACGGCCTCGCCAGCCGGGCGCGCGGGCGTCGGCGTCCCGCCGACTCCGACGGTGTCCGCGGCTCCGACATCGGGAGCCGCCGTGGCGGGCCGGACGCGTGCCGCCTCGCGGCGCGCCCAGTCCTGGAACGTCGGGCACACGGCGAACGATGCGGTCAGGCAGTACTCGGCCTGGTGGGCGATCGCCCGGGGAGCGGGCTCGGGCTCCGCGTAACACCGGTGGCGGCGATCGGGAACCTCGGCGCGCGCGTCGCGGTCATCGGCCAGGGCGAGGAACGGGCAGACCGCGACGCCGTCCGGGCTGCCTGGTCGGCGATCCTGCATGGCGGCATGATACCGGCCCCGCCGTCCGCCGGGCCGGCATCGCCCTGCGGGGCGAAACCAGGTCCTGATGGCCGTGTGCGCGCCATGCCGGTCCGTGGCACGATGGTCGAACGTTCACCCAGGTAGTCGGAGGAGTCCATCGTGCTTCGCGAACGGATCGCGGCGGCCATCGCGCCGCGCCACACGGTTCACGCCCACTGCGACATCCCCTGCGGCATCTACGACCCCCATGCGGCCGAGCTCGCGGCGCGCACCGTGGCGCGCATGGTCGAGCTCATCAACGAGAACCTCGGCGACGACGTGGCCCAGCGCAACAAGTTCGTGCGCTGCGTCGCCATCAAGGAAGAGCACGCCGAGATCGTCAAGCGCGAGCTGCAGGTGATCTGGAGCGACTACTTCAAGCCGGAGCACCTCGAGAAGTACCCGCAGCTCCACGATCTGACCTGGCGCACGCTCAAGCAGGCCGGTGCGTGCAAGCAGAGCGTCGACCCGGCGGCGGCAGCGAAGCTGCAAGCCATGGTCAAGGAGTTCGCGGACATCTTCTGGGAGACCAAGGGCGGGCGGCCGCAGGCCTGACCCGCATCCCGGTTTCATGACGACGTCGTCCGCCTCCGGACCGGGATCGCCACGCGGCGTCCGCCTGGCGGCGGCACGTCGCCGTCGCGAGACGCGGGGCCCGGGTGACGCGCGGTTCCGGTCCGGTCTGCGGGTCGGGATCGGGCTCGCGGCGCTCGGGCTCGCGCTCCTGCCATCGCTGGCGCGCGTGGCACGGAGCTGGGCGTTCCGGAGCGCGGTCGCCGGCGAGAGCATGCGGCCGCTGCTCGAGCCGGGGGATTGGCTGCTGGTGGATCCCGATGCGTTCCGGAGCCGGCCGCCCCGGTCCGATGACCTCGTCGCCGTTCCCGACCCGCGGGAGCCCGCCCGCTGGCTGGTCAAGCGCGTCGTGGCGGTCGACCCGGACGGGCGCCTGCAGCTGCAGGGCGACGATCCTGGGCGGTCCACCGACTCCCGGACGTTCGGCCCGGTGGATCCCGCGACGGTCATCGGCCGGCCATGGGCGCGGTACTGGCCGCCGAACCGCGTGGGCCCCATCCGGTAGGCGCGTCGATCGCGAAAGGTCCATGGCGCGGCGGGCCGTTCGGCCGCACCGGTTGACGACCTCCGGCGCCGGTGGCGCGGGTCCACGCGCGTAGCATGGCGGCACGGCGAGGTGCCCGAGCGGTCCAAGGGGGAAGGCTCGCAAAGCCTCCAGTCGCTGGTTCGAATCCAGCCCTCGCCTCCACTCCCGTCCTCCGACCGGGACGCCGGCCAGCACGCGCCACGGGAGTGCCGGCCCGCAGAGCACGTGCTGGCAGCCGCCGAGGACCAGCATGATCCGATCCGAACCGCGCCCGTCGTGCGACAGGACCCAGCCGTGGGACTGGCTGCCCATGCCGCCGCTTCGCTCGGGCCCGCCCTACCTGATGGCGGAGTCGATCGAGCACGAGCCCGAGCTCGCACAACGGCTCGCCACCGACCCGGCGCTGGCGCACGACGCCGACGCCCTGGCCGCGCTCCTGCGCACCGGGTCAGACACCGGATGGCCGCCCGTGGTGGTCGGGTGCGGCACCTCGGAGCACGCCGCGATGGCCGCGGCCTCGATCTGGCGAACCGCCTGGCGCGCGCAGGGGCTGGCCGGGAGCGGCCCGCTCGCCCGGCAGGCGTTCGAGGCCGCACTCGACCCGTGGCCGGGGGTCCTGGTCGGCGTCAGTCACGAGGGCGGCACTCGAGCCACCATCGACGCCATGGTCGCCGCGCGGGGCGCCGGGGCGCGTGTGGCGCTCGTCACTGCCGGGGCCAACGGTCCGGCGGCCTCGGTTGCTGACGTGTGCCTCTGCACCGGGGACACGGACCTGTCCTGGTGTCACACCATCCCGTACGTCGGCCCCATCGTGGCCGCGACGCTGGTCGCCGACCGGCTCGCGGGCACCGCGACAACACCCGGCGCGCTGCGCGCACCGCTCGACGCCGGGCTCGCCTCCGCCGACGCGTGCGTGGCGCTGGCGCGCGAGCTGGCCTCCAGCCGCGTCCTCGTCGTGGTGGGCTCCGGCAACGACCGGATCGCCGGCCGCGAGATGGCGCTGAAGGTGGAGGAAGCCGCCTACGTCCCGACGGTCTACCGGGACCTCGAGACAATGCTGCACGGGCACATCCCATCGCTCGACGTGGGGAGCGGCCTCGTGCTGATCCTCACCCACCGGGACCACCGGGCGGAGCGAGCGGCCCGAGCCCGCCAGCTCCTTGCCGCGGTGGGGCACGTGGGCGTTCGCGCCGGCGCCATCCTCACGGCGCCGGCCGCCGAGGCCGTGCCCGAAGCGCTGACCCCCGCCGGGCGCGTCGTGGTCCCGGATCCCGAGGGGCTCCAGGACGCTGCCGCGGCCCTGCTGGCGAGCGCCGTGCCCCTGCAGCTGACCACCTACCACCTGGCGCTGGCACTCGGCACCAACCCGGACGTGCTGCGGCGGGAGTTCCGCCCGTACCGCGCGGCGGCAGCCGCC
Source organism: Chloroflexota bacterium (assembly GCA_021814735.1). GTDB lineage: Bacteria > Chloroflexota > Limnocylindria > Limnocylindrales > CSP1-4 > JAJYNJ01. Next base: position 4,066 of record JAKAHX010000145.1, read on the forward strand.
GCCGAAGAGGAGCCGGCCGCTGGAGCGGCCGCCGGCACCGGGCCCGGCTCCGGCCCGGTGGAAGGCTAGCCTCGCACCGGTTGCGGCGCGACTGCGGGCCGCCTGGCGTCACCTGTCGGGCGTCGCGCACGGCCCGGTCAGGTCCCTGGCGTCACCTGTCGGGCGTCGCGCGCGGCCCGGTCAGGTCGCGCGCGTCACGCGCCTCAGGTCCCGCGCGTCACGCGCCCCCGGCGAGCGCACCCAGCTCGCGGACCATCGCGAGGTCACGGGGCAGGAGGTCCTGGAACATCAGGCGCTCCACGCCTGCCGCCTCGTACCGGGCCAGCTGCTCACGCGCCTGGTCGGGGGTCCCGATGATCCAGCGCGGTCGCCGCTCGGCGAGCCACGCCTGTGCCCCGTCGGCATCCCGGCCGACCATGCGCAGCAGCGATCGCACCCGCTCCTCCACCTCGCGCTCGGTGGGAGCCACCACCGCGCCGACCATCGCCGATCGAACCAGGGTCGCCGGATCGCGGCCGATTGCCTCGCACGCACGGGTGACGCGCTCGAACCCAGCACGCACCGCCTCCGGATCCGCGCTCGACACGTTGAACTCGTCCGCCCAGCGGGCTGCGAGCCGGGCTGTCCGCGGCTTCCCCTCGCCACCGACGATCAGGTTCGGGTGGCGGCGGCCCGGCCGCTGCACGGGTCGTGGCACCAGGTGCGCCCCGCGGATCTGCCAGTAACGACCCTCGAAGGACCATCCCGCCGGCTCGGTCCAGAGGCCGTGCACGATCTGCAGCTGCTCCTCGAGCATGTCGAACCGCGCAGGCACCGCGGGAAAGGGGAACCCGTACTCGGCGTGCTCCCGCTCGTTCCAGCCAGCGCCGAGGCCGGCCTCCACCCGGCCACCGCTCATCTCGTCCACGGTCGTGACGATCTTCGCGAAGAGGCCCGGCGAGCGGAACGTGACCGGCGAGACCAGCACGCCCAGCCCGATCCGACGGGTCTCGCGGGCGATTCCGGCCAGCGTGGTCCAGGCGTCGGTCGTGGGCAGCCCGGCCTCGCCGGGAAAGCTCGTGTAGTGATCGGACCGGAAGAAGGTCTCGAAGCCGGCGTCCTCCGCGGCGCGTGCCAGCGCGAGGATCTCCTCGTACGTCAGCCCCTGCTGAGGCTCGGTCATCAGCGCGATACGCATGCTCGCCCCCGTCACGTACGGCCGGCGACATCGGCGTGGCGCGGTGCCGGACCGGACCGTCCCGGTTCGTGGCCAGCATGACGCACCGTGTCCCGGCGTGCTGAGGGCGGGCCGCAAACCCACCCCGTGCCTTGCACGGCCAGCCCGCCATGCGCGCGGCCCCTGCCGGGCCCCGCGCGACCCGGGCCGCCACGGGGCAGCCGGCCGT
>JAKAHX010000146.1 GCA_021814735.1 Chloroflexota bacterium
AGCGTTCCGGGTCCCGGCCCACCGACTGAGGTCGCCGTTCAGCGAGCCGCGCGCCAGGCAACCAGGGCAACGACCAGGCCAGCCAGCAGCACGCCCGCCAGCACGGCAGGCAGCAGGCCGGCGTAGGTCCCTGCTGCCGAGACCAGCCCGACCACGGCGAGGACCGCCAGCAGCGCCAGCGTGCGTGCCTCGCGACGGGGCGAGGTGGATCTGCTCACGCCACGCCTCGATCACCCACGCGCCGTGGCCACCCGCGCGACGCCCGTCGGGCCGTGGAAGGTCGCGTCATAGGCTGCCACGAGCCGCTCGCCCACGAGCGCCGGGTCCTCCCCGCGCCGCTCCGCGACCCAGGCCGCGGTCACCCGCACCCACGCCGGCTCGTTGCGCCGGCGCGGCGCTCCCGGCGGTGAGAGATACGGCGCGTCCGTCTCCACCAGCAGCCGCCCCGGCGGCACGAGGCGGACCACTTCGGCAGACGGCTCCTCGCCGCGGCGGAAGACGAGCCCCGAGAAGCTGATCGCGAGGCCGAGGGCCAGCCCGGTCTCCGCGTAGTCCACCGGGCCGGAGAACGAGTGCAGGATCGCGGGGGGGCGGCCCTGGAGCGCACGTCCCCACGCCTCGTCGCCGATGCCGGCCTCGCGCAGCGCGGCAAGGAGATCGTCTTGCGCATCGCGTTGTCCCGCTGCCGACCGGCAGTGCAGGATGACGGGCTTGCCTGTAGTCCGCCCGAGGGCGAGGTGCCGCCGCAGGTTCTCCAGCTGCGCCTGGCGAGGCGAGAAGAGCCGGTCGTAGTCCAGCCCGGTCTCGCCGATGGCCAGCACGACCGGGTCCTCGGCCAGGGCGCAGATCTCCTCCCAGGTGGAGTCGTCGACCCCCGTCGCCACGTGCGGGTGGACACCGACGCCCGCGTCGATGGGGACGGGGAACGGCCCGATCCCCACGACACTGCCGGCTGCCGCCCGTGCCAGGGCCACGGCCTCCCTCGACGACCCCAGGTCCCAGCCCGGGACCATCAGCCGCACCACTCTCGCCTCGGCCGCGGCGGCCAGCACGGAGACGAGATCCTGCGCGAACGGATCGGCCTGCACGTGCCCGTGCGCGTCGATCAGCGGGGCGACGCCGACGCTCGCGTTCCCGGCGGCCGTGCCCGCGGTGGACGGGCTTCCGGCGGCAGGGCTCCCGGCGGGATGGCTCCGGATGGGCCGGCTCCCGGCCGGGTCCTCCCCGGGGACCGCCCGAGCGGAGGGCACGCCGCTCACGACCCGGCGCGTGGCGCGGCCGGACGCCACCCCTGGACGCTGGGGCATTCCGGCCACTCGTCAGGCCCAGGCGTCAACCGGGCGTCCCGGCAGCGCCGCCCGGGCCGGCCTGGCCGGCCAGCTGCGCCTCGGTCTCGAGGCGGGGGAAGAGCGGCACGGGCGTGCCGATCCGACCACCGGTCGGGCCCGCGCCCCAGCGCAGCAACTCGACCAGGGGCGGGCCACCGGCTCCGGTGGGGCCGTACGGGTACGGCACCCCGAGCTGCCCGGCCAGCCGCGCGGCCACGTTCGGGAGGAACGGTGCCGCGGCCAGCCCGACCAGCCGGCAGGCCTCGAGCAGGTCGCCGAGGACGCCCCGCAGCCGCGCCGCGGCCGCATCGTCGCCGCCGCGCGCGGCCTTCGCCAACGCCCACGGCTGTTCTGCGTCGACGAACCGGTTGGCGGCGGCGACGAACTCCCAGAGTGCCGCGAGCGCGTCGTGCAGGAGGAACGCCGACATCTTCTCCTCGTGCGCGGCGAGGGCCTGGCGCCAGGCCGTTGCGAGCGGCGCCTCGAACTCGGCGCGCGCCTCCGGGCGTGCACCGTCCAGGTAGCGGCCGGCCATCGAGAGGCTCCGGTTGACGAGGTTGCCGAAGTCGTTCGCCAGGTCCGCGTTGTACCGCCGCACGAAGGAGTCCCAGGAGACGTCGCTGTCGCGGTCGAAGGCCACCTCGCGAAGCAGGACGTAGCGCGCGCCATCGGTGCCGAGGGCGGCCACCACGTCGTTCGGGTCCAGGAAGTTGCCGCGACTCTTGCTCATCCGTTCGCCCTGCACGAGCAGCCAGCCGTGCACCCAGACGCGGCGCGGCAGCGGCAGCCCGGCGCTCATGAGCATGGCGGGCCACATGATCGTGTGAAGCCGGTTGATGTCCTTGCCGATGATGTGCAGGTCGGCCGGCCACCAGCGGGCGAAGCGATCGGGGTCCTCCGGGAACCCCACGCCGGTGACGTAGTTGGTGAGCGCGTCGAACCAGACGTACACGGTTCCCGCCTCGGGATCCCAGGAACCGTCCGGGCGCTGCGAGGACGAGCCGTCCGGCATGATGGGGAACGGGATCCCCCACGGCGCCTTCTCGCGGCTCACCGAGAAGTCCTCCAGGCCCTGCCGGATGAAGCCGAGCATCTCGTTGCGCCGGTACTCGGGCTGGACCCAGTCCGGGTGCTCCGCGTAGTAGCGCTCGAGCCGTTCCTGGTAGGCGGAGAGGCGGAAGAACCAGTTGCGCTCCGTCAGCCATTGCAGCTCGACGCCGGGATGGTTCGGGCAGTGGACACCACCCGCGTCCTCGACCAGGTCACTCGGCGCCTTGAAGCCCTCGTTGGGGCAGTACCAGCCCTCGTACGTCCCCTGGTAGAGATCGCCATTCGCGTACGCGCGGCGGATCATCTCGTGGACCGCCCGCACGTGGTCGGGGTCGGTGGTCCGGATGAAGCGATCGGGTGCGATGGCGAGGCCGTCCTCGGCGGTGCGGAACAGCTCGACCATCTCGTCCACGAAGGCCCGGGGGGTCTTCCCGAGGCGCGAGGCCGTGGTCGCGATGTTGACGGAGTACTCGTCGGTGCCCGTCAGGAAGAACGTGTCATCGCCGCGCATCCGGTGCCACCGCGCGATCGCGTCGGCGCCCACCACCTCGTAGAGGGTGTGGAGACCGGGCCGGCTGTTGGCATAGGCGATGGCGGTGGTCAGGTAGTAGCGGTGCGGCTCAGGCATACGGCGGGGATGGTAGCAGGCACGACAGGCCTGCCCGGGCCGGCAGGCACGGCCGGTGGGGCAGGCGTGCCCGGGCCGGCAGGCACGGCCGGTGGGGCAGGCGTGCCCGGGCCGGCAGGCACGGCCGGTGGGGCAGGTACGGTCCTTGGGGCAGGTGCGGCGGGCACAGCCGGCATGGCCGGGACGGCAGGCACGCCCGGGGCACGGGTCCACGGCCGGCGGGGCCGGGGGGACGTGATGCACGCGGGCGCCGGGTGACAAGGCAGGACCCGCGGTGCACCGCGGGTCCTGGCTGCTCGTCGGACGGATGCTGTGATGGGCCGGCGGCGCAGGCTCCGACGCTGCCTCGCCGCGGCGACCGTCCCGCTATCCCTCGTCCTGCGGGTGCTCCTCCGCGGCCCCAGCTGCCTCGCCGGGACCTTGCTCCGCCTGCTGCCGGCGCAGCTCGGCCGCGTACTCCTTGCTCCTGGCGGCCACCTTGTGGCCGACCTCGGTGGTCACGGTGGCGGCGCGCTGCAGCGCCGGCCCCGCGTTCTCGGCCGCGACGGCGGCAAGCTCGGCGGCCTTGGCGGCCACCTCGCGGAGCACCGGGCCGGCGTGCTCGGCGACGTTGTCGATCATCCCCTGGAGCTGGCTGACCCAGTCGCGCGCGCTCTCGTCGTGCACGCGCCACCCGCCGGTCTCCCACTCCGCGCCGCCTGCGCCGGTCCCGTCGCCGCCCGAGGCTTCGCCGCTCACCGGTTCGGTTCCGGCCGTCGGCTGCTCCTCCGCGTCCATCGCTGGCTTCGGGCTCTCGTCCATGGGCTCCCCCTTCGGGGTTGCGGTGCCCTCGCGGGCACTTCCTGCTGCGGCGCCAGTCTACCCCCGCACGTGGATACCTTCTCAAGTGCCGGGCGGCCCACGACACGGGCGACAAGAGAGCCTGGCCACGCGGGCCGCTGGAAGCCGGAGGAGAGGTCCGGGACGACGCCGGACGGCCACTGCGAGCCGGCGTCGGACGGCCGTCGAGCGGTGGGCGGCGGGCGCCGGACGAGCTCAGTGCCGGAAGTGGCGCACCCCGGTGAGAAGCATCGCGACCCCGGCCGCTTCGGCGGCCGCGATCACGTCCGGATCCCGCAGGGACCCGCCGGGCTGGACGAACGCCGTGACGCCCGCCTCTGCGCAGACCAGCAGACCGTCGGGGAACGGAAAGAACGCGTCCGAGGCGCAGACCGCGCCCGCCGCGCGCACCGGGCCGGCCTTCTGCACCGCCAGCCGCGCGCTGTCGACGCGGCTCATCTGTCCCGCGCCGGTGCCGACCAGCGTGCCATCGCGCACGAGCACGATGGCGTTCGATCGCACGTGTCGCACGAGGCGCCACGCGAGCTCGAGGTCCCGCCGCTCACGCGCATCGGGAGCCCGCGCGGTCACCTGGCGCCAGGTCGCGGGATCGTCGGGCAGGGTGTCCGACTCGGTCACGAGCACCGCCCCGCCGGCGCTTCGGAACTCCAGCCCCGGTTCCGCGGGAGGCCGGCCGAGATGCGGATCGACCACCACGCGCAGGCCGGGACGGCGTGCCAGGACCGGTTCGGCGTCGGGCTCGACGCCAGGCGCCACCACCACCTCGAGGAACATCCCGGTGAGGCGCTCCGCCAGCACCGCGTCGACGGGGCGGGTCAGCGCGACGACGCCGCCGAACGCGCTCTCGGGGTCGCCGGAGAGGGCCCGTTCCCAGGCCTCGAGCATCCCGGCCGCCTCCGCCGCGCCGCACGGGTTGCCGTGCTTGACGATCACGCAGGCGGGCCCACGCAGGTCCCGGGCCGCCGCGGCGGCCGCCGAGGCATCGAGGAGGTTGTTGTAGCTGAGCGGCTTGCCCTGGCGGAGGTCCACGCCCCGGGCGAACGGCCCGGCCTCCGCGGGCGTCCCGGAGAGCCGGTACGCGGCCGCGCGCTGGTGCGGGTTCTCCCCGTAGCGGAGCTCGAGAACGCGCTCCAGGTGGAGTGTCAGCCGGGCGGGGAGCCGCTCGGCCGCCGCGACCGACTGGGTCGGCGCCATGCCGCCCTCCTCGCCGGCGGTGAACCGCCGGGGCAGCTCTGCCGCGATCAGGGCGTCGTACTCGGCCGTGTGCCGGAAGGCACGGACCGCCAGGCGCCGTCGCGTTGCCAGGTCCAGCCGTCCCTGCGCGCGGAGCTCCTCGAGCACGACCGGATAGTCGGCGGGGTCCGTGAGGATCCCCACCGATGCGTGGTTCTTGGCCGCCGCGCGGACCAGGGTGGGCCCGCCGATGTCGATCTCCTCCACCAGTTCGTCGAGCGGGATCCCGGGCCGCGCCGCCGCGGCGCCGAACGGGTACAGGTTCACGACGACGAGCTCGAAGGGATCGATCCCCTCCCCCGCGAGCTGGGCGCGGTGCGCGGCGCGGCGCAGGTCCGCCAGCACGCCGGCTGCGACGCG
>JAKAHX010000147.1:0-4130 GCA_021814735.1 Chloroflexota bacterium
GCCGGCCAGGTGGACCGGCGTGGCGGCACCGAGGCGCGCCATGCCCGCCTCGGTCAGGACCGCGAAGGACCCACGTGCGTCCGAGGGGCACGTCGCGCGGCGCACCAGTCCCTCGGCCTCCAGCCGGTCGACCAGCCGGGTGATCCCGCTGCGACTGAGCAGGACGCGCGCCGCCAGCTCGTGCATGCGCAGGCGGCCACCGTCGGCGGAAGCCAGCTGGACGAGCACGTCGTACTGGGCGAGCGACACGCCACCGCCAGCGACGAGTTCGGGCTCCAGCTCGCGCATGACGGCAGCATGGGCCTGGAGGAACGCGCGCCAGGCGCGCATCCCGTCCGGTCCGAGAACGTCTTCCCCGGTCGCCACGGGACTCGGCCCCCCGGTCACGTCGCGAACCGCGTGCTGTCCGACCATCCTGCCTCCACCCCCCTGCTGTCGGCGAGATCATACACGGCCCGAGACAGGTAGTTGCCAACGCAATGATCGGGCGCTATAGTTGCACTCGCAAACACATCGGTCGCATGTGCGGCCGGATACGACAGAGGAGCCCGTTCACGACATGGCCGCCTGGCAGCTTGATCCCGTCCATTCCTCCGTGCAGTTCTCGGTGCGCCACATGATGGTGTCCAACGTGCGTGGCCGGTTCCGCGACTTCTCGATCGACGTCGCGTTCGATCCCGAGCATCCCGAGCAGGGGACCGCGCGGGCAACCATCCAGGCGGCCAGCATCGACACGTCGATGGAGCAGCGCGACGCCCACCTGCGCTCCGCGGATTTCCTGGATGCCGACCACTTCCCGACCATCGAGTTCGTGTCGACCCGGGTGGAGCGGACGGGCGAGGACCGGTTCCGCCTGCACGGCGACCTGACGATCCACGGCCAGACGCGCCCCGTGGCCCTCGACGTGGAGTACCTCGGCACGGCGCGCAACACGCAGGGCGGCCTGAGCGCCGGCTTCTCCGCGCAGACCCGCATCAGCCGCAAGGACTGGGGCCTCACCTGGAACGTGGGACTCGAGGCGGGCGGCTGGCTCGTCGGCGACGACGTGCGTGTCGAGATCGACCTCGAGCTCCTCTCGGCCGTGCAGGCCGCCAGCGCGACGGCCACCTCCAGCGCCGCCTGACGCCTCCTCACCAGCACGAAGCGGCCCGGCCGGGATCCCGGCCGGGCCGCTTCGTGTCCCGCCGTGCGTTGCCTTCGGCACAGGACCGCTAGACTTCGGAGATGATGGAGGACCACGACAGCGCGAGGGAGCGCCCCGGGATGGACGACGAGACGGCGCGGTCCGAGCACGAGGCTGAACCGCAGGATGCCGCGGAGCTGGAGCGGCCGGTCACCGGATCCGAGGGACGCCCCTTTGGCGTCGGGATCGACGTCGGGGGCACCGGCGTCAAGGCGGCGGTGGTCGATCTCGAGACCGGATCGCTGGTGTCCGCCAGGCTGCGCGAGAAGACCCCGTCGCCGTCGACGCCGGACGCCGTCGCCGCGGCGGTGGCGCGGCTGATCGAGGGGATCGAGGCCTCGGGGCACCGCACCAAGGGGATGCCCACGGGGGCCGGGCTGCCCGGCGTGGTCAAGGACGGCTGGCTCAGGACCGCCGCCAACATCGACGAGAGCTGGCTCAAGGTCCGGGCGCAGGACGTCCTCGAACAGCATCTCGACCGGCCGGTGGTGATCATCAACGACGCCGACGCCGCGGGCCTGGCGGAGATGCGGTACGGGGCGGGCGTGGGCCAGCACGGCGTGGTGCTGCTGCTGACCATCGGGACGGGGATCGGCAGCGCCCTGTTCGTGGGGGACCGCCTGGTCCCCAACACCGAGTTCGGCCACCTGGAGTTTCACCGACACGACGCCGAGACCCTGGTGAGCGGCGCGGCGCGCGAGCGGCGGAAGCTGGGCTGGAAGGCCTGGGCCCGCGAGTTCGACCAGTACCTCGACCGCGTCTACCGCTACTTCTCGCCGGACCTGGTGATCCTCGGGGGCGGGGTCAGCAAGGAAACCCGCCGCTACCTGCAGTACCTCACGCCACGTGGTCCGCTGCAGGTCGCGCGCCTGCTCAACTCGGCCGGGATCGTGGGCGCGGCGCTGGCTGCCGCCGAGGCGGGCGGGTATCGTCCGCCCGTGTCCGCGGGCGCTGGCACGGTCGTCGCCGCCGGCTGATCAGCGAGGCCGTCTGATCCGCGACGCCGACTGATCCGCGTGGGCCGGCTGACCCGCGCCGGACGTCAGGCGACCCAGCGACGGTGCAGGACCCCCCGCACGAACTCGGCGACCAGCGCCGGCAGCAGGGCGACAATGGCCACCAGGCCCCAGTCCGACAGATCGAGCACCGTCGCGCGGAAAGCGTCGGCCACCGGTGGGACGTACGGGATCAGGAACTGGATCACGACCGTGATCACGCCGCCCGTGAGCAGCAGCGGGTTCGGTGGCAGCCCGAGGACCGGCAGCCGCAGGCTGCGGTTGGCGTTTGCCCGCACCGCCTGACCCGCCACCAGGGCCGAGTAGGCAAGCCATCGGGCATGCTCGAACCCGCCCGGGTGCGCCTCCATGATGACGAGGGCGGCGACCGCGCTGAAGCCGCCGGCCAGCACGATCCGGGCCAGCAGCCCGTCATCGAGCAGCGGACGGTTCCGCGGGCGGGGCGGGACCCGCATGGCGTCCGGCTCCTCGCGTTCGATCTCGAACGAGACGACGGTGAGCATGTCGATGAAGACTTCAAGCCAGAGGATCTGGATCGGGAGCAGCGGCTGCGAGTAGCCCGCGATCGTCGCGATGAGGATGAAACCGAGCATCGCCACGTGGGTGGACACCAGGAAGACGAGGCCCTTCTGGACGTTCGCCACGATCCGGCGCCCCTCGCGGAGTCCGTACATCAGGGTCGCGAACGAGTCGTCGCCCAGGATCAGGTCCGACGCCTCGCGGGCCACGGCGGACCCGCTCCCCATGGCCACCGCGACGTCGGCGTGCTGGAGCGCCGGTGCGTCGTTCACGCCGTCGCCGGTGACGGCCACGGTCCGCCCGGCCGCGCGCGCCGCGTCCACGAGCCGCAGCTTGTCCTCTGGTGCCGCGCGGGCCACGATGTCCATCGAGGGCAGCTCCGCCTCGAGCCGGCGATCGTCCCAGGTGGCGAGCTCGGCGCCGGTCACCACGCGCTCCCCTCGCATCCCGGCATCGCGCGCGATCGCCGCGGCCGTCAGCGGATGGTCCCCCGTGACGATGATGGTCTGGATCCCGGCGCTGGAGGCCAGCCGCATGGAATCGGGGATCCCCGCCCGCAGGCGGTCCGCGAACCCCACGACGGCGAGCGGGTTCCAGGGATCGTTGTCCGCGCGGCCGGCGAGGAGCAGCAGCCGCTCCCCGGCATCGGCGTCGCGCCGCACCAGCTCCCGCCACGCGTCGTGCTCGGCGGGACCGAGCCCGTCGGCGAACGCGAGGACGGCCTCCGGTGCCCCGATGGCAAGTTCCTCCACCACCCCACGGCGCAGGGCCCGCGTGCGCGAGAACGGGCGATCGTCGCTCACCGGGTCCGCGCCGATCAGCTCCGCCGGATCGAGCTCAGGGACGCCACCGGTCTCCTCGAGCGCGGCCGTGAGCGAGCGGGTGAACGACCCGGGCCGCGCCCCGCTCCCCACGCTCCACGCGTCCTCCTCGGCGCGCAGGGCGTCGGTCAGCAGCGCGCGCCGCCGCTCAGGATCCGTGATGGCGCCCTCGGGAGTGCGCAGCTCGGTGAGCGCGAGGCGGTTCTGGGTGAGCGTGCCGGTCTTGTCGGTGAGGATCAGGTCGACCGCGCCGAGCGTCTCCTGGGCGTTCAGGCGGCGAACCAGCACGCCGCGCTGCAGGAGCCGGTAGGCACCGAGCCCCAGGATCACGGCGAAGAGGATGGGCGGCTCCTCGGGGATCGAGGCGATGGCCGCCGAGATCCCCGCCATGAGGTTGGCGGTGGCGGGGTTGCCCCGGAGGAACCCGAGGCCGGTCGTGATCGCGATCAGGCCCACGGCGACCGCGAGCAGGATCCGGACCAGGCGATCCAGCTCCCGCTGGAGCGGCGAGCGACGCCGCGACTGCGACGCCAGCGAGCTCGAGATGCGGCCGAACTCCGTCCGCAGCCCCGTCGCGAACACGATCCCCTC
>JAKAHX010000147.1:4230-5432 GCA_021814735.1 Chloroflexota bacterium
GCGAGGCGCTGCTCCGCGATCCCGCTGTCGAGCCCGGCCGACGGATCCACCCCGAGGGCGGCGGCGACCTGGGCGGCTGGCTGGGCGTGGGCGTCGACGATGGACCCGGGTGGGCTACCGGCAGTCATAGCGTTCCATGGTGGACCGAACGGTCAACTCCCGCCCATGCCGAAGCGTGCAGTGCGCGAGGGCCGATGTGCCCGGAACGCGCCATCCCTGCCGCCGTGGACGTTCGCCGGACCCGGACGTGCCGCCGCCGGCGTGCGCCGACCGTCGGTACACCGTGGATGCCGTCCGACGGCGATGGTAGCGTCCGCCGATGCAGCTGCACCTGCTCGATGCGACCTACGAGCTCTTCCGCGCCCACTTCGGCCGCCCACCCGCCCGCGACGCGGACGGACGGGAGGCAGGAGCCACCATCGGGCTCGTGGAGAGCGTCCTCCGGCTCCTGCGCGAGCCCGGGGTCACGCACCTGGGATGTGCCACCGACCACGTGGTCCGGTCCTGGCGCAACGAGCGGTATGCCGGCTACAAGACCGAGGCGGGGATGCCCCCGGAACTCCTGGCGCAGTTCGGATTCGCCGAGGACGCGCTCCGGGCGATGGGCCTCGTGGTCTGGCCGATGGTCGAGTTCGAGGCGGACGACGCCCTGGCCACGGCGGCGGCGCGCTGGGCCGACGCGCCGGGCGTCGAGCGGGTGGTGATCCTCTCGCCGGACAAGGACCTCGCACAGTGCGTGCGCACCGATGGCCGGGTGGTCGCCTGGGACCGTCGCCGCGAGCGACTGATTGACGCGGACGCGGTGCGGGCGCGCTTCGGGGTGGAACCGGCGAGCATCCCGGACTGGCTGGCCCTGGTGGGCGATGCCGCCGACGGGTACCCCGGCCTGCGCGGCTGGGGAGAGCGATCGGCATCGGCCGTGCTGCGCCGCTACGGGCACCTCGAGGCGATCCCGGAGCGGGCCGAAGACTGGGACGTGTCGGTCCGCAACGCCGGGCGGCTCGCGGCCGCGCTCCGCGACGGGCGGGAGGAGGTGCGTCGCTACCGGGAGCTGGCCACGCTCCGGCTCGACGTGCCGCTCGCGGAGCGCCTCGAGGACCTGGCCTGGTCGGGCGTCCCGCGCGGTCCGTTCGAGGACCTGGTCGCGAAGCTGCGCGCGCCGCACCTGCTGGAGCGGGTCCCGCGCTGGCGGTCCCCGTGAC
>JAKAHX010000148.1:0-3242 GCA_021814735.1 Chloroflexota bacterium
GTCGACAGCGGCGCCCGCGATCGCTTCGCCGACCTCTTCCCGGTCAACCTCGACGTGCAGGGCGCGGCCGTCGCGGCGCTGCAGGCCGATTCGACACCCGGCGACACCGTCTTCGTCTGGGGCTCGATCCCCTGGGCCTACGTCCTGAGCGGCCGGATGCCCGCCGGCCGGTACGTCTCGCTGAACGCCGCCTACTGGGTCGACCCACGCGCGCCATCGGTGCTCCAGGCCGAACTGCGCCATCACCCACCACGGGCCGTGGTGGCGGTTGACACGCCACCCGACTGGCTGCTGAGCGAGCTGGCGCGCGGCCACTACGAGCAGGTGTCCGGTGCGGCCGACGGCGCGAACGTCTGGCTCCGACCCGGCAGTGCGACCCATCGCCACGCTGGTATCGTCCCTGCATGACATTCGACGTGCGCTGGCTCGGGCGCGTGCCCTACCGGGAGGCATGGGACCTCCAGCACGCGCTGGTCGCAGACCGGATCGCGGGCCGCATCCCGGACACGCTCCTGCTCCTGGAGCATCCCCGGGTCCTGACCCTCGGGCGGCACGCGAGCGAGGAGCACGTGATCGTGCCAGCCGAGTACCTCGCGTCGATCGGCGTCGAGGTGATCCGCGTCGAGCGCGGCGGCGAGGTCACCTACCACGGTCCCGGACAGCTGGTGGCCTATCCGATCGTGAAGCTGGGGGAGCGCGGCCTGCTCATCCAGCCCTTCGTCCGGCTGCTCGAGGGCGCCATGATCGCGACAGCCGCGACGTACGGTGTGACGGCCGAGCGCCGCGAGGGCTACCCCGGGGCCTGGTGCGACCCCGGGTCAACGCTCCCGCGCAAGCTCGGCGCGCTCGGGGTCCGGATCGAGCAGGACGTCAGCTACCATGGCATCGCTCTCAACGTCACCACCGACCTCGACGACTTCGGGCTCATCAACCCCTGCGGGCTCCAGTCGATCGGCGTGACGTCGATCGCGCGCGAGGCAGGCTGGCCGCCGGACCGCAGCGTGCCGTCCACCGCCTCGGTGGAGGAGGCCGCGAGCCGCTTCGCCGAGAGCCTCGGACGCCTGCTGGATGAGCGTGCGGCTGACCGCTCCCGTGACGCGGGCGATCGTCCAGCGGCGGATCTCCGCCCGGGGACCCCCGCGACGACCGTCGCCGGGACGGGCTGAGCCATGGCCGGCGGGGTCTTCGAGCTGCGCAGGGACGCCATCACCGGGTGGTGGGTCGCCGTGGTGGTGGACCGGGCGTACGAGGCCGGCCGGTTCGCTCGGCGGGCACAACCCCTCGTCGGCTCGCAGTGCCAGAACTGCACCGTTCCACGCATGGCGGAGCCGTGGATCCGGACGCTCCGGGCTCACGCGTTCCGGGTCGCGGGCGATGCCCAGCACGCCGATGAACGCAGTGGCGGCCGCGACGTCCCGGAGCGGGGCCGCGCCCAGGGCGAGCGATCAGCGCGGGAGGGCGAGCTGCAGCCGGGGCTGGGCCTCGTGGCCGACGTCGGTGCCTGGCTGACCATCGCGGCGCCGTACGGGCACCACGGGACGCTCGCCACCGAATCGCCGCAGGTCGTGATCCGGATGCTGGAACTGGCACGCCGGTCGATCGTCGACGCACGGGCGCGCGGCGGCACCGAGTACCTCCAGGTGGTGGAGAACCACGGTCGAGAGGCTGGCGCGCTCACCAATCATCTCTGCCTCGACCTCTACGACCTGCCCCAGATCCCGCATCGCGTGGGCGAGGAGCTGGGCGGTTCCGCCCGGTACGTGATCCGCGAGGGCGTCTGCCCGTACTGCCGGCTCGTCCGCGAGGAGACGGCATCGCGCGAGCGGCTCGTCTTCGAGGACGCCGCGAGCGTGGCGTTCGCGCCGTACGCGTCGCGGTCGCCGTTCGAGCTGTGGGTGGTGCCCCGCGAGCACCAGGCCGATTTCGGGCTCGCCTCGGACGCGGGGCTCACCAGCGCGGCCGAGACCCTGCAGAAGGTGCTCCGTCTGCTCGACACGCTCGACGGCCCGGCATACAACCTGGTCCTCCACACCTCGCCGCTGCACCAGCGGGTGGACGAGACGTACCACTGGCACTGGGAGATCCACCCGCGACTGCGGGAGATCGGTGGCCTGGAGCTGGGGACCGGGCTGCCCGTGAACCCGGTCAGCCCCGAGCAGGCGGTGAGCGAGCTCCGCACGCGCGCCGGACTCGACCGCGCGGAGTGGCCGGAATGAGACCGCCTCCGCGCCCGCGATCGCTTCCCGCGCGCGGGGGGCTGCGTCAGCCGGCGCTCCCCTCAGGGCTGATGCTCCCCACGGGGCGGACGCGCCCGTCATGGCCGACGCGCGCGTCGCGGCCGGCGCTCCTGTCGCGGCCGGCGCTTCCGTTGCGGCCGGCGCTCCCCTCACAGCCGGTGCTCCCGTCACAGCCGGTGCTCCCGTCACAGCCGGCGCCCCTCGACCGTCACATGGCCGCGGGGCGCGATCCGGTCGCGTCCCCGGGCACGGGTGCCGCGACCCGGCTGTCGCGACACGCAGCGTGCCGGAACTCGCGGCAGAGGCTCGGGTGGCATCGATCGAACTGTCGCTCCCGCGGTGGGGGATCGCGGTGAGCGCCGGGCGAACGTCCGACCAGGCGTTCATCGAAGGGCTGTTCGCGCAGCACCAGGGCGAGATCTTCGGGTTTCTCGCCCGCATGGTGCGCGACGACGACCTGGCGGCCGATCTCACGCAGGAGACGTTCGTCAAGGCGTTCCGCGCCCTGGACACGCTGGAGTCACCCGACCGTGCCCGGGCCTGGCTCTTCCAGATCGCCAGTCGCACCGCGCTGGACGAGCTGCGCCGCCGGCGGCTGGTGCGGTTCGTCCCGTGGTCGGGCGAATCCCGGGGGACCGCCCCGTCCGCGGAGGAGACCGCCCTCCGTGCCCAGCTGTCGGGCGACATGGCACGCGCGCTGGCCCGCATCCCTGACCGGCAACGGGGCGCCCTCATCCTGGCCGAGATCTACGAACTGTCCGGGACCGAGCTGGCGACCGTGCTGGGCGTCAGCCACGCGGCCGCGCGGGCGTTGCTCACGCGAGCCCGGGAGTCGCTTCGGACGGCCCTCGCCGAGGAGCGTGCCGCCTCCGGCGGCCGACCGGCACTGGCGGCCGACGGGGCGCCGCCGCGGGTGGAGGGCGCCACGGTGAGCCAGCCCCGGCGCTCGGAGGAACGGCGATGAGCCGCGGGTGGATGCGCCGCGGGTGGATGCGCCGCAGCGAG